>CAJMXB010000012.1 GCA_905219705.1 Oscillospiraceae bacterium
AGAGACAGGAATAAACTCCCCGCGATGGGCAGCAGAGAGGAGAGCACTAAGCTTACCCCTAGGGCGAAGCTGAGAAAGCCTGCCCCCACCTTACATTTTTTCCATTTTGTATCCAATGCCCCACACCACCTTCAAGTATTCTGGTTCCTTGGGATTGAGCTCGATCTTCTCCCGGATCCGCCGTATGTGTACCATTACCGTATTTTCCGGGGCGTAGGCAGTCTCCTCATCCCAAACACGGCGGTAGATCTCCTCGGCGGGAAAGATGCGGCCCAAATTACGCATGAGCAGATCTATGATCTTCGTCTCAGTGGCGGTGAGCTTTACCGCCTCCCCGTCGGCCCGGAGAACGCGGCTTTCCGAATCATAGGAAAGGCGGCCCGTCTCAAAACGGGCGCTCTGGGCGGCGTTTACGTCCCCCAGGCGGGTATAGCGGCGCAGGTGGCTCTTTACCCGGGCCACCAGCTCCTGGGGATGGAAGGGCTTGGCTACATAGTCGTCCGCCNCCATAGAAAGGCCCAGTACCTTGTCGGTGTCCTCGCTCTTGGCGGAGAGAACGATGATCGGCAGGTTCCGGCGCTCCCGAATACGGAGGACTGCGGACAGGCCGTCCNGGCGCGGCATCATCACGTCCATGAGGATGAGCCGCAGGTCGGGATCCACCGNCTTATCCAGAGCCTCCATGCCGTCGTAGGCCCGCATGACCTCATACCCCTCTGCCTCCAGCAGCAGGGCGATTGCGCCGACGATCTCTTTGTCGTCGTCCACCACTAAGATCTTTTCGCTCATAAGTGACCTCCTTAAACCAGGGCAAGTATAACAGCTCATTCTGTCAAACAACTTGACAGGGCTCTTACAAATTTCTTACAGTTCTTCCTTGTCCTGGGCAAAGTCTTCCAGGGCGGGACGGTCTAAAATACGGATGGCGCCGTAGCCTGTTCCGATCCAGCCCCGGGCGGCAAAGCGGGAAAGGACACGGCTCACCGTCACCCGGCTGGCCCCCACGGCGGTGCCCAGCTCCTCATGGGTAGTGCGCAGCTGCGCACCGGAGCCCGCCTGGCGCAGCAGGGCTCCCGCCAAACGACGGTCTGCGGAACGGAAGGAGATGTCGTCCACATGGCTGGAGAGAAGGCGCACCGTTCGGGCCAGATAGCGCAGCAGGGGAAGGGCAAGCTCCGGATGTGTCCGGAGGATGTGCTCCAGCCGCGGGCCATCCACTGAGATGACCTGACATTCCGTCACCGCTATGGCGGAGGAGACCCGGGGAGACTGATCGAAAAAGGACGCCTCGCCCATCAGGTCTCCGGCATGGTGGAGGGTCAGCAGACGCTCCGTCCCCTCCGGGGAGCTGATGAAGCTTCGAGCCGTCCCACTCTCCAGAAAATAGAACTCCGCGGGGACTGTATTTTGTAAATAGATNAACTGCCCCGGATCGTAACGGCGGGGCGATTGCCCCTGGGCCAAAAGGGCCAAAATCTGCTTCGATTCCATGATTCTGCCGCCTCCTTTCACGAGATTGTATCACAGTTTACATTCTTTTGGCAAGGACTCTGTCATACTGAGCTCAATCAAGCTTCAGAGGAGGGACTTCANATGGGAATGACCATGACCCAAANGATNTTGGCAANGCACGCCGGGCTGGCGGAGGTAAAGGCCGGTCAGCTTATCGAGGCCAAGCTGGATCTGGTGCTTGGCAACGACATCACCACGCCGGTCGCCATCACCGAATTTGAGAAGGCGGGGCTGANCCAGGTCTTTGATAAGGACAANATCGCCATTGTCCTGGATCACTCCACCCCCTGCAAGGACATCAAGTCCGCCCAGCTGTGCGCCCNGTCCAGAGATTTCGCCAAAAAGTACGCCATTACCCATTTCTACGATGTGGGCCAGGTGGGCATCGAGCNCGCCCTGCTGCCGGAAAAGGGCCTGTGCGCCCCCGGCGAGGCCATTATCGGCGCGGACTCCCACACTTGTACTTACGGAGCGCTGGGAGCCTTCTCCACGGGAGTGGGTTCCACTGACATGGCCGCCGGCATGGCCACGGGCCTTTCCTGGTTCAAGGTGCCCGCCGCCATCAAGGTGACTTTGAAGGGAAAGCTCCAGCCCTATGTCTCCGGCAAGGATGTGATCCTCCATCTCATCGGCATGATCGGGGTGGACGGCGCCCTCTACAAGTCCCTGGAGTTTGCCGGGGAAGGGGTCGGGGAGCTCTCCATGGACGACCGGTTCACCATCTCCAACATGGCCATCGAGGCCGGCGCCAAGAATGGCATTTTCCCCGTGGACGACAAGACCAGGGCGTATCTGAACGGCCGTGTATCCCGGCCTTGGGAGGCTGTTGAACCTGACGGGGACGCGGTCTACGAAAGGGAAGTGGTCATCGACCTGTCCACCCTGCGGTCCACCGTGTCCCTGCCCCATCTGCCCTCCAACACCAAGACGGTGGACGAGGTGGCGGGCATGCCTGTCCAGCAGGTGGTCATTGGCTCCTGCACCAACGGACGGCTGAAGGACTTGGCGNAGGCGGCCTCCATCTTGAAGGGCAGGCANGTGGCGCAGGGGATCCGCTGTATCGTCANCCCNGCCACACAGCAGATCTATATGGACGCCATGAAGGCAGGCTATCTGGAGACCTTTATCACCGCTGGCTGCGCTGTCTCCACCCCCACCTGCGGCCCNTGGCTGGTCNGCCACATGGGGGTCATGGCCGCCGGAGAGCGGTGCGTATCCACCACCAACCGGAACTTTGTGGGCCGGATGGGAGACACCAGCTCCGAGGTCATCCTGACCTCTCCCGCCGTGGCGGCCGCATCCGCCATCGCCGGGTGCGTGGCCGATCCCGGCAAGATTTGATGGAGGTGTAAAGGCATGAAGATTTATAAATATGGCGACAATGTGGANACCGATGTGATCATCCCCGCCNGGCATTTGAATGATCCGGANNCCAAGNCCCTGGCCTCTCACTGCATGGAGGACATCGACAAAGATTTTGCCGGGACGGTGGAGCAGGGGGACATCATGGTGGGCGGCGCCAACTTTGGCTGCGGCTCCTCCCGTGAGCACGCTCCCCTGGCCATCAAGGCCAGCGGGGTGAAGTGCGTCATCGCCAAGAGCTACGCCCGCATTTTCTATCGCAACGCCATCAACATCGGTCTGCCCATCCTGGAGTGTCCCGAGGCTGCGGNAGATANCCAGACCGGGGACNCGGTGTGNGTTGACTTCTCCACCGGGGTCATTTCTGACGAGACCCAGGGGAAGACCTGGCAGGCCGCTCCCTTCCCGGAGTTTATCGAGAATATTNTCCAAAGCGGAGGACTGCTCAAGTCTTTGAAGGCCAGGGGCGCGGCGAAATAATGGAAATTACAGTTCGAGGCTACAGGGCCGCGGATGTGCCTGCCATNGCCGATATTTGGAACCAGGTGGTGGCGGAGGGGGTGGCCTTTCCTCAGGAAGCGCCCCTCACCGAGACTGACGCCGCCGAGTTTTTTGCCCAGCAGAGCTGGTGCGGCGTGGCGGAGGCTGACAGTGAAGTGCTTGGCCTTTACATTTTGCATCCCAACAATGTGGGCCGGTGCGGACATATCTGCAACGCCAGCTATGCTGTAGATTCCAAGTGCCGCGGAGCACACATCGGGGAGAAGCTGGTGCTGGACTGCATCGCGCAGGGGCGAGCCTTGGGATTCCGCATTTTGCAGTTCAACGCCGTGGTGTGCACCAACCTCCGGGCCCGCCGCCTGTATGAGCGGCTGGGCTTCCGGCAGCTGGGTGTGATCCCTGGCGGGTTCCGCCTCAATGGCAACCGTTATGTGGATATTTGTCCTTATTACATTGAATTGGGAGATGGAGCAAATGCAGTATAAAATCGCGCTCATCCGGGGCGACGGGATCGGCCCCGAGGTTGTCAATGAGGCCGTGGAGGTCATCAATGTTGTGGCGAAAAAGTACGGCCATACCGTTGAATATATGGACGTACTGCTGGGCGGCTGCGCCACCGACGCGGTGGGGAAGAGCTACCCGGACGGCACAGCAGAGAAATGCAGGGCCTGTGATGCGGTGCTTTTGGGTGCTGTGGGCGGGCCCAAATGGGGCCCGGACAAGCCCGCCGAGCAGCGGCCGGAGACCGCTCTGCTGGCCATCCGCAAGGACTTGGGACTCTATGCCAACCTTCGCCCAGCCACCCTTCGTCCCGCCATGGCCGACTCCAGCCCCCTGCGCAAGGAGACCGCCGAGAAGGGCATCGACCTGATGATGGTGCGGGAGCNCACCGGCGGCATCTACTTTGGCAAACGGGGCCGGTATCAAACGGAGGATCGGGGCGTGGNAGCCNNCGATCTGANGGCTTACTCCGAGAAGGAGATCGAGCGCATCGGCCGCCGGGCCTTCGAGCTGGCGCGGCTGCGCCGTGGAAAGGTGTCCAGCGTGGACAAGGCCAACGTGCTGGAGACCTCCCGGNTGTGGCGGGAGGTCANNCACCGTCTGGCCAAGGAGTATCCTGACGTGCAGTATGAGGACGTGCTGGTGGACAACTGTGCCATGCAGATCGTCCGGGATCCCGGCCAGTTTGATGTGGTGGTCACGGAGAATATGTTCGGCGACATCCTCTCCGATGAGGCCAGCATGGTCACCGGCTCTATCGGCCTGCTGCCCTCCGCCTCTATTGGAGACACGGCCCCCGGGCTTTACGAGCCTATCCACGGCTCCGCCCCCGACATCGCGGGCCAGGACAAGGCCAACCCTATGGCCACCATCCTGTCGGCGGCTATGATGTTCCGTTATTCCTTCCAGCGCAGGGAAGAGGCGGACGCCATTGAGCAGGCGGTGGACGCAGTGCTTGCCGAAGGCTGGCGCACTGCCGACATCGCCAAGCCGGGGGAGAAGGTCGTCGGTACAAAAGAGATGGGGCGGCTCATCCGGGAAAAGCTGGCCGCACTTTAAGAAATGAAGAAAAAAGACCGGAGCGAAAAGCTCCGGTCTTTTTATTCGTCATCTCCCAGCTTGGGCGCCAGCGGCGGCACCGCCCCATCCATAGCGGCGGAGAGCAGATAACGGTAAATGCCCGCTTTCTGCTCATCGTAGAGATCCAGCTTTTGATAGAGTTTCTTGTAATAGGCAAAGGTATCGGTCTTCATGCGCACTGTCCGGCGCAGGTTGGCCTGGCTGCCGACCAGGCTTCCGCCCCGCTTGAAGTAATAGTAAAGCGGCTTATCCACAAGGGCGACCAGGCGGGTGCGCTCAATATATTCCAGATTAAAGAGGAAGTCCTCGCCCCAACTGGCCTGAGGGTCAAAACGGAGGCGGGCTGCCTCCACAATAGAGCGGCGGTAAAATTTGTTCCACAGCACGCCGTAATAGTAATTCGCCGGAGCCTTCATCATCTGCTCGGCATACTCCCGCCGGGTGAGGACACCGGAGCCCCTGATGTGCCCGCGGCTGACCATTCGCTCGCCCGCCACCCGGTAGAAGTGGCTCACCACCAGGTCGCCGCCGGTACTCTCTGCTGCGTGGAGAAACCGTTCGGTGGCGTCGGGGGTGAGCCAATCATCTCCGTCCGCGAATTGGAGAAAACGGCCCTGGGCCTGATCCAACGCTTTATTGCGACTGTCAGAGACGCCGGTATTGGATTTGTCGATCAGCCGAAAACGGCTGTCGGCGCGCTCATAGGCGCGGCAGATATAGGCAGAGGCGTCGTCACTGCCGTCATTGACCAGCAGCACCTCTAAATTAGGGTAGGTCTGGGCCCGAATGGAGTCCAGGCACCGTTCCAAATAAGGGGCGACGTTATATACGGGAACAATGATGCTTACCAGTGCGCCATCCATAGGGATCCCTCGCCTTTCACGTTCTTTTTTGCTATTGTAGCAGTTTTTGATGCCAAAAGCAAAGTTAATGGTCGCTTAGTCATATAAAGCCAAGCATTTCCTGACAGGGAGATATCCAAATTACTACGAATTTACTACATCCGGCTCTTCCGCTCCATGGGGTTTTGCATAAATTTCCCCGCAACTATGCAGCCGGCATATTGTTTTCCCAAAGGGGTTCTGATATAATCAAAAAAACGTGTCTTTTCCCTCTCCCTGCGGAGAGCAACTTTGAAAGTAAGNAGCAAAGCATATGAAAAAGAAAATCATATCCCTTCTGCTGGGCCTCACCCTTTGTCTGGGCCTGCTGCCCGTTGCCGCTCTGGCGGATGGTGCCCCGCTATACGAATGGAAGAGCCAAGTCCCGGAGGATCCCGGCGCCATCATCTACGATATGGAGGTGGCCGATTTCGGCACAATGGAATACGGCTACAGGAAAGAGNACTGCCCCACCCTCACCATCTCCTTTACCAACACCAGTGACCAGACCCTATGGTATATCCACGATTTCCTTTNCNAAGGCGGCAACCGCTTTAACGTCACTGTGCCCCGGGAGGGCTGGGACAGTATCCGCCAATATCTGGTGATCCCCGTCAGCACCTACGCTCTGGAGCTGAAGCCCGGCTCCTCGGCCAGTGTGAATGTGACCCTGTACACCGGATACCGGGAGAGTACCAGTTTCCCTGCCGGGGTGTATGACGGAGAGCTGGACTTCTTCTTTGCCACTTCCGACGAGCCTGTGGGCAGAAACCGGTACGACGAGCCCATCTTCGAGGGGGGCAACTACCCCCTGCCCTACCACTTTGAAATAGTCTATGACGGCTATATGGGCGGTGAGGAGGCAATGGAGCTGGACCGGGAGAGCGTGGACTTCGGCCCAGTGGAGATGGAGGACACCGTTATCGAGACCGTCTCTGTCACCAACCGGGCCAAGGTGCAGATAGAGCTGCAGGCCAAACTGGCAAGCGAGGGGACCAATCATGGGGCCTTTGAGCGGAGCGTCCAACAGTGCCTTGAACTGAAGGAGAAGCAGTGGACTCTGGCCCCCGGTGAAACGGCTCAGGTCGAGATCGTCAAGGGCACCACAGGGAACAACAAGCTCCCGGGCCGGTATGATACCGAACTGGTGCTGACCTCCGAATACCGGGTGGAGGGGGGAGGCAACCTCATGTCCTACCGGGACGAGAAGGTGGTGCCCATCACCCTCACCCCGGTGAAGGGGGGCAATCTGTCCGTCTTGGTGCAGCTGGAGTCCCCCCAGGGCCCCTCGGGGTATTTCACCTCCGCCGACGGAGCCACGACATACTGGGGCAACGAGAACATCGACGTGCCCTACGGCGGGGATCTGTCCCTGAACATTGTCCCCTTTGTCCCCGAGCATGGTTACGTTCTGGCGATACAGCAGTTTAGCAGCAGCTCCAGCTACCACTATGTGGGCCATGACACTACCCTTCTGGCCCAGGATGTGACGGACAGACAACATTACCTGGTGAGCATCGCCTCCTGCGCCGTGCCCCCCGCCGACTGGGCCCGGGACGCGGTGGGCAGAGCCTACTCCCTGGGCATCTTCTCCCCCGGCGGCGATATGCCGGGTCTTGGTAGCGGGGGCGACCACGGCGTCAACGGGAAGATACCCGACTCCTCCTACGCCGCCCCCATCACCCGGAAGGATTTCTGCAATCTGGCCATGGAGATTTATCTTAAGCTGCGGCCCGAGGAGTATCGCCAGCTTCCGAACTCCCTGCCCACCTCTTTCACCGACACGGACGACATGAACGTCCGCCAGCTGGCCTATCTGGGGGTCATCACCGGCGTGGGAGATGAAAAATTTGACCCCGACGGTCAGCTGACAAGAGAGCAGGCCGCCGCCATCCTCTCCCGGCTGGCGGGGGTGCTGGACATCAATCTGGACAAGGCTGCCCCCACCTTTGACGACAATGGCCCCATCTCCCCCTGGGCCAGCGAGGCCGTGGGAGAGATGCAGGCCGCCGGCATTATGGGCGGTTTGGGCAATAACCAGTTCGGCCCCCAGGGAACTTATAGCTGGGAGCAGTCCATCGCCACCCTCATGCGGATTTACGATATGACGATGTAAGCTCTGCCGGAACATTTTAGCCATATCCTGATTGAATCAAAGAAAGGATGGGCGTTCCATCTCCCGCCTTTCCCACTTTCCGTACTACCGCTGCAGGTAAAAGGATGGAAAGATACGCTGAGATATGCGATGAGATCATCTACCGAACAAATAGAGGCAACACCCGAAAATACAGGTGTTGCCTCTATTTGTAAAGATATGTAACGTTAAATTGAAAAGGGGCTATTCTTTGGCGGCAAAGAAAAGTNTTGACAATGGAGATGACATATACGATAATCTGAAAAAGAATATTTGCTTTTTCCTTACAAACACTAAGGGGCAAGAAAGGCAGGTAATTACTATGGCACTGATCCATTTTAACACCCAGGGCTTTGACAGAGCCCGTGATTCCGACATCCCTGTCCTGGTGGATTTCTGGGCCACCTGGTGCGGCCCCTGCCAGATGCTGGGGCCCGTCATCGAGCAGCTGGCGGAGGAGTACGAGGGCAAGGACGTGGTCATCGGCAAGGTGGACGTGGACGAAAACCCGGACTTGGCCGCCCGCTACGGCGTTATGAGCGTGCCCACGGTCATCCTCTTCAAGGACGGAGCGGAAGTGGAGCGGAAGGTGGGCGTCATGCCCTTCGACGTNTACGCCGAGCTTCTGGACGGCACCNTGAGCTGATATGCGCGTTATGGCCATCGACTACGGCGACGCCAGGACAGGCGTCGCCGTATCCGATCCCACCGGACTTCTGGCGGGATTTACCACCGTGATCCAAAGCCACAGACCGGAGTGCGTCGCCGACCAGCTTGCGGCCCTTGCCAAGGCGCACGGGGCAGAGGAGCTGGTGATGGGGTTCCCGCGGAATATGGACGGCTCTGAGGGCCCCAGGGCGGAGCTGTACCGGACTTTCGCCGCTCTGGTGGAGGAGCGCACAGGTCTTCCTGTGACGCTCTGGGACGAACGGCGCACCACCATTGAGGCCCACGCCATTTTACATGAGAGCGGCAAAAAGATGAAGGCCCACAAGAAAAATGTGGACGCCGTGGCCGCCACCCTCATTTTGGAGGGCTATCTGACCAGAAAAAGACTACNGGGGTGAGTTCTCTCACCCCTGTTTTTTTCGGAAAAGCTCCCGAAGGCCAATATAGAGAAGATAGCCCCCGAAAAAGCGGCGCAGAAGCCCGACATCAAGGGCGGTGGCCGCCCAAGCGGCAGCCGCCGTTCCGGCCAGTCCCGCAAGAATGGCGGGGAGGGCTGTTCTTTTGTCGATATAGCCGTTTTTGATGTGACTGGGCAGGGCGGTTGCCGCGGTGGGGAGGAAGTAGAGCAGGTTGATCCCCTGGGCCATGTGCTGATCCACTCCGGCAAAGGCGGTCATGTAGATCAGAAGGAGGGTGCCCCCTCCCACGCCAAAGCCGGAGAGGACGCCGGTGGCCGCCCCTGCCAGAGCGGCAATGAGCCAGGCTCCCATCAGAAAAAAAGGGACTTGACGCCGCCGTAGAGGATCAGCAGAGCAAATCCCCGGCGAAGCCAGTCCATATTCAGGTTTTGAAAAAGCTTACCGCCCACAAAGCCGCCCACCAGGCCCCCTGCCAGATAGGGAAGCGCGGCCATTACATCCAGCCCGCCCCGAAGCAGGTAAATTACGGAGGACAAGGCGCACAGGGGCAGGATGATGGCCACCGAGGTGGCAAAAGCCCTGCGCTGATCCAGACCGCATTTGTCCACCAGCATGGGCACCAGTATCATCCCGCCGCCACCGCCAAAAAAGCCGTTGACCAGTCCGGCTGCGCCGCCGGCCAGGGCGGAGCGAAGCGTCATTTTTTCCACGAAAAAATCCCCTCCCGGCCTATTTTGGCAGGGAGGGGCAGTTTTATTCGGTGATGAGGGACATGACCACATCTCCCGCCAACATGAGGCCGGCGCAGGAGGGTACCCAGGCCACGCTGCCAGGGACGCTGCGGCGGCCGGGAGGCGGCGCTTCCCGGCTTTCGGGATTTTTGGGCTCCTCCGGTGACCAGAGGACGCGGTGGTGGTGGATGCCCCGGGCGCGCAGCTCTTTGCGCACCACCCGGGCCAGAGGGCAGCCCATCGTCTTGGAGATGTCGGTGATCTGAAACCGGGTGGGATCCAGCTTGTTGCCTGTGCCCAGAGCGGAGACGATGGGCACGCCCCGCTCCAGCGCCGTCTGGATCAGATCCAGCTTGCAGGAGACCAGGTCGATAGCATCCACAATGTAGTCGTAATCTCCGGCAAAAAAAGTCTCTCGATCTTCTGGCGTGTAACGATAGACAAGTGGATAAGCCTTACAGTTCGGCGCTGCCAGGAGCACCCGCTCNGCCATTGCCTGGGCCTTGGGCTTTCCCACGGTCTCCACAGTGGCCTCCAACTGACGGTTCAGGTTGGTGACGCTGANCTCGTCGCAATCTGCCAAGGTGAGTGTGCCCACCCCGGAGCGGGCCAGGGCCTCGGCGCACCAGCTTCCTACACCGCCCAGCCCCAGTACGGCCACATGGCTCCTTGCCAGTTTTTCCATGGCAGGGCGGCCCAGGAGCATTTCTGCGCGGAGAAAGGCTTCATCCATGTTTATCGCTCCTTCCCGAAAAAAACGAGCCGCCTGGCAGACGGCTCGTTTTTCAAGTATTGGTTTTAAGCTGCGGGAGACTCCTCCGGTTCAGCGCTCTCAGCGGGGGAGGCAGAGGGGGTGGGAGTGGCGTTACTGACCTCGCCCACATACTTCATCCCGTCCGCAGAGACGGCCTCCATGGCGTCGGTAAGGTTGTTGAGCCACTCCGATTGGTCGGTGCTCTGCTTTGCCTGGATGGCGGTGCCCTTCCAGGCGGGCTCCTCGGACTTCTCGAAGNAGATCACATGCCAGCCGTAGTAGTCGGCGTCCTCACCGTTGTGGCAGACAAGGCCGGTGTCGCCGCTCTGCCGGGCGGGATCAAAGATCCAGTCGTTGAAAACGCCCACCATATCGCCCTTGCTGATATAGGTGTAACGACCGCCGTTGCCCCGGGAACCGCCGTCGTCGCTGTGCTCGTCGGCCAGAGCGCCAAAGCTCTCGGCCGTGGCCTCGCCGGCCTTCCNCTCCTCCAGCAGTGCCTCGGCCTCGGCCTTGGCAGCATCCATGGCCTCCTGGGTGGGGGCGCCCTGAGATTCGTTCACGTCTGCGGTGTTGGGATCGTCCTCGGGCCTGTCGGCCATGATGAGGATGTGACGGACATTCACAGTGGGGTCATCGACCAGGTAGCGATCCAGGAAGAGGACTACCTGATAACCGGTGGTGGTCTCAACGGCGGTCACGTCTCCGGCCCTGCGGGCGGGATCCATGAGCCAGGAGCCGGCGGCAGCGCCGCCGGAGCTGAGGTTGCTGCCCAGAACCTGCTGCTGAAGGGAATAGCTCTCCACAGCGTAGGCGCCCTTATATGCCTCGGCCACATAGTCGGGAGCGATCTCAATGAAGGTCTTCTCCCGGTCGGAGCGGGAAGCGGCCTCCAGCTTGGATNCGGCCTCGTCAGCCTTCTCCTTGGCCTGGGCCATAGCGGCGGCCTTCTCCTCGTCGGTGGCCTCCACAGCGTTGCCCTCATTGTCGGTGGAAGCGGGAACAGAGCCGTCTACCGTGAAAATGCGGTAATCATAGCTGTCCAGCGTATCGGGGTGCTCGTCGTAATAGGCCTCAAGCGCGGCGTCATCGTAAGAGATGCCCTCCTCGTGATGCTCGGAGAACTCAGAGGCCAGCATGTCGTTGGTCAGGTTGCGGACGAAGATCTTCTCGGTAACGCCCTTGCCATAGACTTGGGCAAAGTAGGAACCGCGGGTCATACCGTTCTGGGCGCAGATCAGGTCGATCTGGCTGAGCCGCTCGTCAATGGCCTCCTGGCCTTCGGCGGAGAGGGTGTACCCCTCGGCATTGGCTGCGGCGCACAGAGCAGCGGTCTGCTGCAGGTAGGACAGGGCATTTTCCCGGAAGGTGTCGGCGTAGGTCTTGCCCTCCGCCTCGTTGGACCACTGCTCTCCCTCGCTAACATTGGGGTTATAGCCCATGGAGACGCCATAGGCGGCAAACTGCTGATACTGCGCATAAGCGGAGTTTCGCGCCGCCACGTAATAGTATTGGAGGTCGGCTACGGTGTAATCCACGCCGCCTACAGTAGCGGCCACATCCTTGCCGTGATCCTTGGTGCTCAATCCGTTCCATACCAGAAGTGCCACAGCGGCGACGGCGCACACTACGCCAACGGCGGTGTAGATCGTCTTTTGCCGTTTGGNGGCCTGAGCCTCGGCCTGTTCCTTCTGCTGGCGCTGAGTCAGGCCATCGGCCATCTCAGCCTTTCGCTGCTGCTTTTTATCAGATGCGCTCATGCAGTTTTCAGTCCTCTCATTTTTTACCTGTGGCCGGGGCAAGTCCCCGGCCGTCGCGCGCAAGGCGCTCGACATATTTTGTTATTATACAAGAAACCGCCCAACCTTGCAAGCCCCAAGAGGGCAAAAAAAGAAAAACCGCTGTTCGATGAGAAAAACAGCGGTTTTTGGAACAATAGAACCCCCGCCACAGCCGTGTGAACCCATTTAAAACCTGCACGTCTCCGGCAGGTGGGTCGCCTCCGTGCCGCTTTACCGCTTCCAACTTCCGGCCAAAGGCCGGGAGGCCTGCGAACCACGGCGCAAGTCAGCGTCCCGTTTTATAAATGTNGGTTTAAAAGGGCCCATCACGCACCAGGCAGGGGAGGGGGCTCAGCTCTCGCCGTGGTCGTCCTCCTCCTGGAAAAGGGCGTCCATAAACTGGTCATAGACCTCCTCCAGCTCCTCCTCAGAGTCCAGCGTGGACAACTGCTCCTCGCCGTCCACATCCACCACCTTGAGGATGATAAGGCCGGTCTCCTCCTCGGCGTCGGACTCCTCGCCGGTATCNGCGGGGAAGAAGGCCATATAGATCTGGCCGTTATATTCTATGGTGTCCACATGCTCCAGTTCAAATTCATTGCCGTCCTCGTCCGTGACGGAGATGAAATCGGGGCCAAATTCCTCACTCATGGTCAGCGCCTCGCTTTCTAATCAGTTTTAACTGCTTCTATTGTACCCTGTGCAGGCGGAAAAAGCAAGGCCGGAGGAGGCCAAAATTTTACAACGGCTACCGAAGCATTGTCACCCAATGGGCGCNCAAAAATTTTTGGGGTGGACAAACAGCAAACTGGTGGTATAATATAGGGAGTNTTTTTGTACCTTTGTCGTTCCCTGTTTTTGACAATCTGCCTATGGAAACGGAGGTGTCAGCATGCCTCAAGAGCATATGCCGGAGCCGCAGGAGCACCGGGATCAAACGCCGCCCCGCACGAGCCGGAAAAAGAAACCCAAGTGGAAGAAGATCGTAAGACGGGTGTTGACCGTGATCGGAACACTGTTTCTGATCTTCGTTATCACCTGTTCCTTCCTGGCCTGCTTCGCCGCGGTATACATCAAAAATGTCATTCTGCCCGACACCGAGGTGGATATCGCGCAATATGGCATGAAGCTGTCCAGCACGATCTACTATATCGACCCGGAGACAGGCCGGGAGGTGGAGTATGAGACCCTCCACGGCGACCAGAACCGGGTATGGCTGGAATATGACCAGCTGCCTCAGAATCTGATCCACGCCGCCGTGGCCATCGAAGACCGCCGATTTTACCAGCATCACGGCGTAGACTGGCTGCGCACCGCGAAGAGCGTGTTGACCATGTTTACCGGCGGACGGATCCAGGGCGGCTCTACCATCACACAGCAGTTTATCAAAAACTACACCCAGTATGACGATGTGACGGTGAAGCGAAAGATCCTGNAGATNNNCCGNGCATTGNAATTCGACAAGAAATACTCCAAGGACACCACCCTGGAGTGGTACCTCAACTATATCTATTTCGGTCNCAANTGCTANGGCGTATATACCGCATCTTNTTATTATTTCGGCAAGGATGTGACACAGCTGAACCTGGCCGAGTGCGCCAGCCTCATCAGNATCACCAACAATCCGTCCCTTTACGACCCCTATACCAATCCGGAGAACAACACCACCCGCCGCNGTTACGTGCTGGACGCCATGGTACGGGACGGCTATATCTCCCAGGAAGAGTGCGACGCGGCCAAGACGGAGGTGCTGGACTTCCACAGCGGCCAGAGCGANGGCCAGCAGAGCGCCCTCTACAGCTGGTACACGGAACAGGTCATCACCGACGTGACAAAAGACCTNATGGATCAGTATTATTACTCCGAGATCGCGGCCCAGGACATGGTGTACTCCGGCGGGCTGAAGATCTACGCCTGCATCGACCCCAAGGTACAGGCGGCGGTGGACAACATCTATTCCAACACGGAAAATCTACCCTATACCTCTGCGTCCGGGCAGCAGCTCCAGTCCGCCATTGTGGTGGTGGATCCCCAGGGCAATGTGTCCGCACTGGCGGGAAAAATGGGGGAGAAGACCGCGGAGGATACCCGCGGGTACAACATGGCCTCCCGGGCTCAGAGGCAGCCGGGCTCCTCCATCAAGCCCTTGGCGGTCTACGCGCCCGCTTTGGAGATGGGGCTGATCAATCCCTATTCTGTCTTTGAGGATAGCCCTCCAATGCTTTTGAACGGTGACGCCTGGCCCTCCAATGTAAACCACCGCTACACCGGGCAGATGACGGTGTCCCGGGCCGTGGCGGACTCCACCAACACGGTGGCGGTACGGGTGCTCCAGAAAGTGACGCCTGAGGTGGGCTTCGAGTATCTGCTGGACAAGTTCCACGTTGATCCCGACCATTTGGTCATCAGCAAGGAGATCAACGGCCAGAGTTTTTCCGATATCGGCTATTCTCAGATGGCGTTGGGCGGCCTCACCAATGGCGTAACGACCCTGGATATGGCGGGCGCCTATGCGGTGTTCCCCAGAAACGGCGTGTATGTGGAGCCCAGAACCTACTCCCGGGTGGNGGACGCNAATGGCAAGACACTGCTGACCAAGGGCACTGAGGGCGAGCCTGTACTGAAGGAAAAGACCGTCTATTATATCAATGAACTGCTGAAGGGCGTGGTCAATGGGGGCGGCGGCTCTGCCGCCGGCATCTCCGGTATGACCGTCGCGGGGAAGACCGGCTCTACCACCGCCAACAATGACCGGTGGTTCGTGGGCTATACGCCCTACTACACCGCCGCCGTATGGGTGGGCTACCGCACACCGGAGCGGGTACGGGTCTCCGGCGACAACCCGGCAGCCGTACTATGGCGAAAGGTCATGACGCAAGTTCATGAAAACCTGGAAAACAAAGATTTTCCAAGGCCTGACGGACTGGTACAGTTCGAGTACTGTATAGACACCGGCCTGCGGGCTACCGACGAGTNNCGCAGCGATGTGCGGGGNAGCCGGGTGGCTTTGGGCTATGCCTTCCCGGAGGATATCCCGTTGGAGGATTGCACCGCCCATGTCATGGTGGAGGTCTGCACCGCCGATCCGANCTTGAAGGAGGACGGCACTGCTACAGGCCGCTATCATCTGGCTGGAGAGTTCTGCCCCGAGGTGACCTGGAACGAGGACGNCACCGCCAATATGGGCAAGATNAGCGTGGCGGTGCTGGATATGGAACGGGAGTATATTGGAGATGTACACCCGGAGGACGACGCCTATTTCCTGGCCTCTCTGGAGGAGATCGGGCCTTGCACCGTCCACACCTCGGAGATTCCTGTGGAGCCTGTTCCTTATGCCCCCAGAGACTTCGACATCACCAATCCTTCCACGTGGCCTTCCAAGGAGGACGACCCCAACTTCGACGCCAGCGACCCCTCCACATGGCCCACCGCCGGGGGGCATACGCCCCGGCCCGTGGAAAGCGGAGAGCCGGGTCACACCCCGGAGCCCGGCAACAACGGTGATGAGCCGCCGGTGAGCCACTTCACCCCACCCCCGGTTCTGCCTGTGGAGCCGCCCGACGACGAGCCGCTGCNCCCACCGGGCGCCTGAATATTACCCCCATGGAAAGGGCGCGCTTTTGGCGCGCCCTTTCGTAATTTCCGGCAAAAATCTTCCCCTTGGGGCAGGATAAGTTGGATAGTTTTTTGCTCTATTTCCCGTTGCGTCAAAGAGGTGGTCGTGATACAATATACCACAGCACACGAACAAATGGCTTTCCTGTGTGGACAGAGAAGGGGGCTTATCATAAAATGGGAACACGATCCCAATACTTTATTGTGGAGGCAGCGGCACTGCCGGAAATTTTTTTGAAGGTGGCGGAAGCCAAGCGGCTTCTGGAGGTGGGCGAGGCCCAAACAGTGAATGAGGCGGCGCAGAGTGTCGGGATCAGCCGCAGCGCCTTCTACAAGTATAAGGACGCGGTGCGGCCCTTCAACGACATGGGCAGCGGACGCATCGTCACCTTTCAGATCCTGCTTAAAAACGAGCCGGGCGTGCTCTCGGCGGTGCTCAACAGCTTTGCCCGGTGCGGCGCCAATATCCTGACCATCAACCAGGGTGTGCCGGCCGGAGGGAGCGCTGTGGTGAACATCGGCGCGGAGACCTCGGGACTTGTGATGACCATTGAGGAGATGCTTTCCAGAGTGGCCGTTGAGACGGGGGTCGTACGCTGTGAGATACTGGCGGGCTAAGCGCCCAGCATGAAAGGAGAGACATTATGGCAAAGGTCGCTGTACTGGGCTTTGGCGTGGTGGGCTCCGGTGTGGCCGAGGTGCTTCGGCGCAACGGGGCGCACATCGGTCAGAAGCTTCACTCCAGCGTGGAGCTGAAATATATTCTGGATCTGCGGGACTTCCCAGACAGTCCCTTTTCCCACATGGTGATCCATGACTTCTCCATAATTGAGAACGATCCGGAGATAGAGGTCGTGGTGGAGACCATCGGCGGAGCGGGGATCGCCAAGGAATACACCCTGCGGGCCCTGCGGGCAGGCAAGAGCGTGGTCACCTCCAACAAAGAACTGGTGGCCGAGCACGGGTACGAGCTGATGAAGCTGGCCCAGGAAAAGGGCGTCAGCTACCTATACGAGGCCAGCGTGGGNGGGGGGATCCCCATTATCCGACCGCTGAAGCAGTGCCTGGCCGCCAACGAGATCAGCGAGATCTGCGGCATCCTCAACGGCACCACGAACTATATCCTCACCCGGATGATCCGGGCGGGCCTCAGCTTTGACGCGGCGCTGAAGGAGGCACAGCAGAACGGCTATGCCGAGGCCGATCCCACCGCCGATGTGGAGGGCCACGACGCCTGCCGGAAGATCTGCATCCTGGCCTCTCTGGCCTTTGGGCGGCATATCTACCCGGAGCAGGTTCCCACGGAGGGCATCTCCGGGGTGTCCCTGGCCGATGTGGCTTACGCCGACTCCTGCGGCAAGAAGATCAAACTGCTGGGCCGGGCCATTTTGGGGGAAGACGGAAAGGTGCGCGCTTTCGTGGCGCCCCATCTGGTCGGCAGCGAAGCCCCTCTGGCAGGGGTAGAGGATGTGTTCAACGCCATCACCGTCAAGGGAAACGCCATCGGGGACGTGATGTTCTATGGCAGGGGCGCGGGGAAGCTGCCCACCGCCTCCGCTGTGGTGGCTGACGTGATGGACGCTGTAAGCCGTCGGGATCGGCCCAAATTTATGGATTGGGGGCCAGGAGGCAAAGACGTGACTCTGCCCCCCGACGATGTGGCCAGCCCCTGGTATGTCCGGGCGCACGCGCCGGCAGAGGCGCTGCGCGCCGCTCTGGAAGAGGTCACCGTACTGGCCCGGGCCGGCGCGCCGGAAGAGGAAACCGCCGTGCTGGTGCCCGCCATGATGCGAAATGCGCTGGAGGAAAAACTCTCCGGCATAGCCGTCACAGCGCTGTTCCGGGTACTGGAGGACTGACCGCGAATGTCCCGGCGGCATAAAATAGGACGTGGAAACCTGTAAGGGGGTAACTATTTCATATGGGACTCATTGTTCAGAAATTCGGCGGCAGCTCTGTTGCGGATTCCAATAAGATCCGCAATGTAGCCCGCATTATTACCGAGACATACCGGCGGGGACACAATGTGGTGGTCGTTCTCTCCGCCCAGGGAGATACCACCGACGATCTTATCACCAAGGCCGCGGAGATCAACCCCAAGGCCTCCAAGCGGGAGATGGATATGCTTCTGTCCACAGGCGAGCAGATCTCCTGCTCCCTGTGTGCCATGGCCATCGAGGCCATGGGCTATCCGGTGGTCTCTCTCACCGGCTGGCAGGCGGGGATGCAGACCAACTCCACCTATGGAAACGCCCGCATCAAGCGGGTGTCCACCGAGCGTATCCTCACCGAGCTGGATCGGCGGAGCATCGTCATCGTCACCGGCTTCCAGGGCATCAACAAGTACGGTGACATCACCACCTTGGGCCGGGGCGGCTCAGACACCCCGNCGGTAGCCCTGGCNGCCAGTCTCCACGCTGACCTGTGCCAGATCTACACCGATGTGGACGGCGTCTACACCGCCGATCCCCGGCTGGTGCCCCAGGCCCATAAGCTCCAGGAGATCACCTTTGATGAGATGCTGGAGCTGGCGACCTTGGGCGCCCAAGTACTCCATAACCGTTCGGTAGAGATGGCAAAGCGTTACAATGTCAATCTGGAGGTGCTCTCCAGCTTCTCCGGTAATCCGGGAACAAAAGTCAAGGAGGTTGTGAAAATCANGGAAAAATCCCATGTCAGCGGCATTGCCAAGGATAAAAACACCGCCCGTCTGGCCCTGGTGGGCCTGGCTGACGAGCCGGGCATCGCCTTCCGCATCTTCTCTTTGCTCTCAAAGGAGAAGATCAATGTGGATATTATTCTGCAGTCCATCGGCCGGGAGGACAAGAAGGACATCAGCTTTACCGTGGCNAAGAGCNATACCGANGCCGCCAAGCAGATCCTGGAGGAGAACCGGGATTATATCGGCTTCGACCACATCGACGTCAATGACAACATCGCCAANGTCTCCATCGTAGGCGCCGGCATGATCAACAACCCCGGCGTGGCCGCCGGCATGTTCGAGGCGCTGTTTAACGCCGGCATCAATATCCATATGATCTCCACCAGCGAGATCAAGGTCTCTGTGCTGGTGGATCTGGCCGATGCCGACCGGGCCGTCCAGGTCGTCCACCGCAAATTCTTCGACGACAACGGGATGCAAAGCGCCATGTAAGCACGCCTTTANCCGAAAAAGAGACGGGGGAAATTCCCCGTCTCTTTTTCCCTATTGACAGGGAAGGGATAATGTAGTATATTAGCGTGGTAAAGCATAAAAGTGAGGGATCATTCATGAACGTGATCGCAACACCGGAAGGCACCAGAGACCGGCTTTTCTCCCAGTGCAGAGATCTCCGCGCCGTACAGGGGAAGCTGATCCTTCTTTTTCGGGAGATGGGCTATGCAGAGATCAGCACTCCGGAGGTGGAGTACTACGACCTCTTCCTTCAGTCTGGGAACCCCATTCCCCAGGAGGCCATGATGAAGATCGTGGACCGCTCCGGGAAGCTGATGGTGATGCGGCCTGACTGCACCGCCCCCATCGCCCGTGTGGCGGCTACCAAACTGAAAAATGAACCGCTGCCCCAGCGTCTCTACTACAACGAGACTGTGTTCCGCTCCGGGGCCGCCCATCGGGGCGGTTCCAGCGAGATCCCTCAGTGCGGCATTGAGCTTTTGGGCGCGGGGGGCATCCAAGCCGATGTGGAGGCGGTGTCCCTGGCGGTGGAAGCCCTGGCGGCGGTCTGCCTCCAGGGGTTCCACATTGAGTTGGGCCACGCCGGGCTCTTCCGGACTCTGGCCGGCCAGATGGAAATGAGCGACACGCAGATCGAGGAGATGCGCGAGCTTATTGAAGGTAAACACTTTGCCGCTCTGGATGAGTTTCTGCTGCCGTACCGGGATAAAAGCGCTTACGCCCTTCTCTCCCGGCTTTCCCGCCTCTTTGGCGGGGTAGAGGTGCTGGAGGAGGCAGAGGCGCTGATAGGCCCCCGGAAGGAGCTTACATACCTGCGGGAGCTCTATGAGGCGCTGAAGGCAGCTGGCTGCGGCGCCCATGTCCGCTTTGATCTNGGCCTCGTCCATCAGATCGATTACTACACCGGCGTGGTCTTTCGGGGTTATGCCAGGGGTGCAGGAGCCAGCGTCCTCTCCGGCGGCCGGTATGACAACCTGCTGGGGGCCTTTGGCCGCAGCGCTCCCGCCATCGGCTTTGCGGTCTATGCGGACTTGGTGACAAGCGAAAATACAGTACAGCCCTCCGAGGCCCGTCTGCGGCTGGCGCTCACCAAGGGGCGGCTCCAGGACAAGACGGTGGCTCTTTTGGAGCAGGTGGGACTGGACTGCTCTCCGGTGAAGGATCCCGGACGGCGGCTCATCCACCGGCTGCCCAACTATCCTCTGGATGCAGTGCTGGCCAAAGCGCCCGACGTCATCACCTATGTGGAACACGGGGTCTGCGACCTGGGCGTGGTAGGGAAGGAAACCATTCTGGAACGGGGGGAGAGCCCCTTCTATGAGGTGCTGGACTTGGGCTTCGGCAAGTGCCGCTTTGCTTTGGCCGTAAAAAAGGGGAGCGATTTCTATGGCACTTATAAGACCCGTAGGATCGCCACCAAGTACCCAAATGTGGCCCGGAAGTTTTTTGAGGGCAAGGGCATGGACGTGGAGATCATCAAGATCGAGGGCTCGGTGGAGCTGGCGCCCATTTTAGGGCTGGCCGACGCCATCGTGGATATTGTGGAGACCGGCGCCACTTTGAAGGAAAACGGCCTGGAGCCCATCGAGGATGTGGCCCCCGTCTCCGCCCGGCTTATCGTCAATACTGCCGCCATGAAATTAAAAAAGACAGAGATCTTGGACTTTATCGGCAAATGTCAGGCCGGTCTGGAGGGAACAGGATGCTGAACATCGTTTTTGCCGACGGCGCGGGGGAAAATGCCGTCATTGCCGCCATGCGGGAGCGGGCGGCTTCGGCTAACGGAACCATCGAGGCCGCTGTTCGGGCCATTATGGAGAGTGTAAAGGCAGAGGGCTTTGCAGCAGTTGAGCAGTACACCCGCGAGTTTGACCACAAAGTCCCCCATGAAATTTCCAAGGAAAAGTTGGACGAGGCATATGCCCGCTGCCCCAGGGAGCTGATCGCCGCTTTGGAGCATGCCGCCGCCAACATTCGCGCCTACAACGAAAGGCTCCTGCCCAAGACGGAGTTCTGGAACTCTCCCGACGGCGGAAAAGTGGGCCGGGTGGTTCGCGGCCTGACCCGTGTGGGCATCTACGTGCCCGGCGGAACGGCGGCCTATCCCTCTTCGGTTCTGATGAACGCCATCCCCGCCAAGGTTGCCGGGGTAGAGGAGATCATCATGGTGACGCCCCCCACCGACAACCTCAACGACGCGGTACTGGCCGCCGCCAAGATCGCCGGGGTAGACCGCGTTCTGGCTGTGGGCGGGGCTCAGGCGGTGGCCGCCCTGACCTACGGCGCCGGCTTCATTCNCAAGGTGGACANGCTGGTGGGGCCCGGCAACGCCTATGTGGCGGCCGCCANGCGGCTGGCCTATGGGAGCCTAGATATCGACATGGTGGCCGGCCCCTCCGAGGTGTTGGTCATTGCCGACGAGACGGCACAGGCCAAATTCGTGGCCGCCGACCTGCTCTCCCAGGCTGAGCATGACAAGCTGGCCNCCGCCGTTCNNCTCACNACCAGCAAGGCNTNANCGGAGGCGGTAGACGCCGAGATGATTCGCCAGAGCGGATATCTGGAGCGCTCTGAGATCATGGAGTGTTCCGTTCGGGACTTTGGCTGCGCCATCGTCACCAAGACTNNAGATGAGGCGGCGGCTCTGGCCAACGAGATCGCCCCGGAGCATCTGGAGGTGGTCACGGCAAAGCCGGAGGCTCTTCTGCCCAAACTTCGAAACGCCGGCGCGGTGTTCCTGGGCAGTTGGTCGCCCGAGCCTTTGGGAGACTATCTGGCCGGACCANATCATGTACTGCCCACCTCCGGCACCGCCCGATTCTTCTCGCCCTTGTCAGTGACCAGCTTTCTCAAGANCATGANCGTCATCCAGTATGACAGAAAGGCCCTGGAGCCGGTAAAAGATGAGATCATCGCCCTGGCGCGGAGCGAGAAGCTTACCGCCCACGCCAATTCCATTCAGGTACGTTTTGAGGAGGAAAAGCCATGAATGTTCCCGTCTATACCGGAAATGAAACCCCAAGAGGTTATGTCATCTCCCGCAAAACCAAGGAGACCGATATCTCCCTGTCTGTGTGCCTGGACGGGGGAGAGGTGAAGGTGGATACCGGCATCGGCTTTTTTGACCATATGCTCACCGCCCTGGCCTTCTATGCCGGCTTCGGTCTGGATGTAAAGGCGGTCGGCGATCTGGAAGTGGACGCTCATCACACCGTGGAAGATGTGGGCATTGTATTGGGGCGGGCCTTTGCGGCGGCCCTGAAAGATAATCGGGGCATCGCCCGGTTCGGTGCCGCCTTTGTGCCTATGGACGAAGCCCTGTGCCGGGTGGTGCTGGACATCTCCAACCGCCCCTACCTGGTCTATGAGGCGGAGATGCCCCAGGCTATGATTGGCAGCTACGACGCCTGTCTCACCGAAGAGTTTATGCGGGCCTTTTCTATGAATAGTGGTATTACTTTACACATGAATGCCCTCTATGGCCGCAACGCTCACCACATCACCGAGGCGCTCTTTAAGGCGCTGGGTCTGGCCTTGAAGCAGGCCGTCAAGGTGGAGGGGGACCGCGTGGTCTCCACCAAGGGAGTGCTCTGATGGGACGCATCGCCATTGTAGATTACGGCGTGGGCAACCTGAAAAGTGTGGCTAACGCCCTGGAAATTTTGGGATTTTCCTCCGTCATCTCTGCCGACAGCGGGGAGTTGGAGCGCGCCGACGCCATCATCCTGCCCGGTGTGGGAGCCTTTCCCGACGNGGCGGAAAAATTGCGGGCCTCCGGACTGGACAGAGATATCCTTTTGCAGGCAGAAAAGAAGCCCATTTTGGGGATCTGCCTGGGAATGCAGCTTCTCTTCGAGGAGAGTTCTGAGGTGCGGCCCACCGCCGGGCTGGGGCTCATCCCCGGCCGGGTAGACTGGATCAAAACCGAATTTAAGCTGCCCCACATCGGCTGGAACAGCCTCACCTTTCAGAATGACTGTCCTCTGTTTCAGGGACTTTCCGACGGAGCCTATGTCTATTTCGTCCACTCCTACTGCGGCTATGCCGCCCGGGAATTGGATGTGGCCGCCCGGACGGATTACGGCACATCGGTGGTGGCGGCGGTGCACCGGGGCAATGTGTACGGCTGCCAGTTCCACCCGGAAAAGTCTGGGACGGCGGGACTTCAAATTTTACGCAGTTTCGGGGAGTTGAACCAATGATCCTGTTACCGGCCATTGACTTGAAGGACGGCAAATGCGTCCGTCTTCAAAAAGGGGAATTTGACACCGTCCACCAAGTGGCGNACAACGCCCTGGATACCGCCGCGGCCTTTGCCGCCGCGGGGGCGGAGTGGATCCACATGGTAGATCTGGACGGGGCGCGAAACGGTTTACGGCGCAACGCTGCCATTGTCGCTCAAGTGGCGCAGAACGCGGGGCTGAAGGTGGAGCTGGGCGGCGGTATCCGCTCTATGGCCGATCTGGAGGAGATTTTTTCTCTGGGTGTGGAGCGGGCAGTCATCGGCTCCGCCGCCGTCAGCGATCCCGATTTCGCAGCCCAGGCGGCCGAGAAGTACGGCGAACACATTGCCGTGGGTATCGACTGTCTGGACGGACGGGTACGCACTGCCGGCTGGGAGAAGGACTCCGGGCTGGACGGCATTGCCTTCGCCAAGTCCATGGCGGCAATCGGTGTAAAGGTGATCGTCTATACAGATATCGCCGCCGACGGGATGCTCTCCGGGCCCTCTTTCGCCCAGCTGGAGCGTTTGATAGACTCCGTTTCCTGCCGCATCGTGGCTTCCGGCGGGGTCACCACCCTGGCGGACGTAAAGCGGCTCCGGGATATGGGGCTCTACGGCGCCATTATCGGCAAGGCCTACTATGCCGGCACCATTGATCTGTCCCAGGCCATGAAGGAGTGTAACATATGTTAGCCAAGCGCATCATCCCCTGCCTGGACGTGAAAGACGGCCGAGTGGTAAAAGGGGTCAACTTCGTCAATATTCGGGACGCCGGCGATCCGGTGGAGCTGGCGAAATTTTACTCCGACCAGGGGGCGGATGAGATCGTCTTTCTGGACATCACCGCCACCAGCGACGCCAGAGACACCGTTGCCGATGTGGTGGAGCGCACCGCCAGCCAGGTCTTCGTACCCCTCACCGTCGGCGGCGGCATCCGTACGTTGGAGGATTTCCGGCTTCTTCTGCGGGCGGGGGCAGATAAAATTTCGGTAAACTCCGCCGCAGTCAGGGAACCCAGCCTTATCTCCCGGGCGGCGGAACGATTTGGCTCCCAGTGTGTGGTACTGGCTATCGATGCCCGGAGCAGGGGAGACGGCTCCTGGGAGGTGGTCACCGCCGGAGGACGCACTCCCACTGGGTTGGATGCGGTGGAATGGGCCCGCGAGGGCCAGCGGCGGGGGGCGGGAGAGATATTACTCACCTCTATGGATGCCGACGGCACCAAGGCCGGCTTTGACCTGCCTCTGACCCGGGCGGTGACCCGGGCGGTCTCCATCCCGGTCATTGCCTCCGGCGGCTGCGGCAGCTTAGCGCACTTCGCCCAGGTCTTTGAGGAGACCGGCTGCGACGCGGCCCTGGCCGCGTCTCTGTTCCACTTTGGCGAGCTGACGGTGCCGCAGGTGAAGGAATATCTGGCCGCTCAGGGGATTCCTGTGCGATAGAAAGGGAGGAGCGCTCCATGGTCACCGATTTTGATATAGATCTGCTTTTTCGGAAAGACGACCTGATCCCCGTCATCATCCAGCACGCACAGAGTGGGAAGGTACTGATGCTGGGCTTCACCAACAAAGAGGCGGTGGAGCTGACCCTGAAGACCAAAACCGCGTGGTTTTGGTCCCGGAGCCGGAAAAAGCTCTGGAACAAGGGGGAGAGTTCGGGGCACTTTCTCCATGTGAAAAAGATGATCACCGACTGCGACACCGACACCCTGCTCTACCTCTGCGATCCTGAGGGCCCCACCTGCCACACCGGGGCGGAGTCCTGCTTTTTCAATACCCTTTGGGAGGAAGAATAACCATGAATGATACGTTACAGCAGCTCTACCAGGTCATTTTGAACCGCCGGGCCGATCCCCAGGAGGGCTCCTATACCTGCTACCTCTTTGACAAGGGGCTGGACAAGATCTTGAAGAAGGTGGGAGAGGAGTGCGCCGAGACCATCATCGCCGCGAAAAACGGCGTTCAGGGGGATACGGTGGGGGAGATCTCCGACCTTATCTACCACCTGCTGGTGATGATGGCCGACCAGAATATCCCCCTCGCCGCCGTTATGGAGGAGCTGGATCGCCGGAGCCGGAAGATCGGCAATCTGAAGCAATTCCACACCTCCGATCACGAGACCTGAAAAAGGCATAAAAAGCCCCCGGTATTCTGGATACCGGGGGCTTTTCTCTTTTTCTTCAGTCTTCGGACGGGCCGTCCAACACTTCCTTGAAGTCGGCGCAGAAATTGGGGCGGTGGGGGTCTATCACGGGATTCATCGCTTTTTCCTCAAAGACCTTGTCCAGCGCCTCCATACCATATTTCAGCTTGTACTCGATCTCCTCTTTATAAGCGGGGATCACATTGTAGAGGTTGATCCGGCGGCCGTCCCCGGCGGCAATGCTGCCCAGCGGGCCATCACCGCCGCCGATCAGCACCACGCCGCCAAAGCCCACGCTGTCATCCAGCGGCGTATATTCCGGGCCGTTTGGCATAGTGTGGCNCCAGCCCAGCCAGGTGTGGTAGAGATGGGGGAACCGGGCCATAAATTTCAGGGTGCGGATGGGCCAATATGCCTCCTCTGGGGGCATCTCATCCGGCCTGATCGGCCAGTCGCCAGGGAGGAAAAGAAAGACCTCCCCCAACGCCAAAGCCTCCCGGTGCTCCGGCTTGACCTCCTCCGGAATGGTCATGGGGAGATCGCTCATACCGGTGGTGTAGAGTACGAAAAACTTTTGCTCCTCGGTGGGCCACATGACATGGACGTCGATATGTACGATGTCGCTGATGATCTCATGGAGCACTCGGCTCTCCCGACCGGGGAAAAGCTCCTCGAATCGCTTCTCGATCTCTTCGGCGTAAACGCCTGCATTTTCAGGGATCTGGCGCTCCTCATTTTTGGGGCTATCATAACGGTAAATGGGGGAACCACCGGGGGTGACCCCCTTCTTTTTGCCAAAGAACTTATCCAGCAGACCCATCATCATGACCTCCTTGCAATGGTAACATTTTACTACGGAGCTTTTCTGCCTGTCAAGGTAGGCGCAGCCTCTTTNTTGTTGCGTTTCGGCGGTAATGATGGTAAAATTAGAAATTGGAAAAATATCGCCTTTCAGAGAGGAGAGAAGCGGAGGATGGTCATTCTGGGTATCGACCCCGGCTTTGCCATTGTGGGCTTTGGTGTGCTCTCCTCGGAAAAGGGAAGGCAGAGCCTTCTCTCCTGTGGGGCTGTCACCACACAGGCGGGAGTGCCGCTGCCTGCCCGACTGCTCCAGATCGAGGACGACATGGCCCAGCTTTTTGAGACCTTTCGACCTGACGCCATGGCCATCGAAGAGCTGTTCTTCAACAACAATATCACCACCGGCATCGGCGTAGCCCAAGCAAGGGGCGTCATCCTGACCGCCGCAGAGCGGGCGGGTGTCCCCATCTTTGAGTATAGCCCCTCGGAGGTGAAATTGGCGGTAACGGGCTATGGAAAGGCGGAAAAGCGGCAGGTCATGGACATGGTCAAGCGGCTTTTGGCGCTGAAAACTGTTCCCAAGCCAGACGACGCCGCCGACGCGGTGGCCATCGCCCTGTGTCACGCCCGCTCGTACACCTCACGGCTCCAGCCCCCCGGCGCGGCAAGGCCGGGCAGCGGCCGGTATGCGGTGAAACATCCCAGTAAATAGGAGAGAAGCCCATGTTTTATTATGTCAGCGGAACGGTAGCCCACCTGGCCCCCTATCTGGCGGTCATCGACTGCGGGGGAGTGGGTTATGCCTGCCGAACTACCAATGTAACTCTGAGCGCCCTTACCGTGGGCAAGCCGGGAAAGCTCTATACTTATCTGAACGTCCGGGAGGACGCGATGGAGCTCTATGGCTTTGCCACTGAGGAGGAGCTGAATTGCTACAAGATGCTCATCGGCGTCTCCGGCGTGGGGCCCAAGGCGGCTCTTTCCATTCTCTCCTCCACACCGCCTGACCGGCTGGCCCTGGCCATCATCACCGGAGATGAAAAGGTGCTCACCTCCGCCCCCGGTATCGGCAAGAAGATCGCCCAGCGCATCATCCTGGAGCTGAAAGACAAGCTGGCCAAAGGCCAGCTGGAGAGCATGGCAGGAGAGAGCTACGGCGGTACCGGAGTCACCCTCATTCCGGAGAACAAGGTCAGTGAAGCCTCTGCCGCGCTGGCTGTGCTGGGCTACTCTCAAAGCGAGATCGGCGTCGCACTGAAGGGCATCGACCTGGACAGCTTGACGCTGGAGCAGATCATCAAACAGGCCCTGAGGAAAATGGTGAAGTAAATGGCGAAATACGAATGTCACCTAACGGGCGATTTTGACCATGTGCTGGATTACCTGGATACAGGTATCCTGCAGGGCAGCGACTCGGCCTCCTATGAGGACGGCAGCGACTATGCGCAAGGCGATTTCCGCTGTGCGGTACGGGTCTATGAGCGTTACAGCTTTTCCGGCGGCAACCGGGTAAGTCTNAATCTGACCCTGGTGGGCAGAGGAGANGCGCTGTTCCTCTCCGCCATCACCTCCGGCGGCAGCCAGGCCATGTTTTTCAAGATCAACACCTGGGGCGAAGAGGCCTTTCTGGACAGGCTCCGGGAACTGGTGGAGTCCCTGTAAGACGACTACCTTCAAAAGGAAGTGAGCGCTTGAGCATCGATTTTTCCGACACCGGCTTCGAGACCGAGGAGCCTTTGGTGGCCACATCTCTCCTGCGGGAAGATGAAAACGAGGGGTCTCTGCGGCCCAAAACCTTAGTAGAATATATCGGCCAGGAGAAGGCCAAGGGAAACCTGGAGGTCTTCATCCAGGCCGCCAAGATGCGTTCCGAGCCACTGGATCACGTCTTGCTCCACGGCCCCCCGGGACTGGGCAAGACCACCCTGGCGGGCATTATCGCCAACGAGATGGGGGTCAACATCCGTATCACCTCCGGCCCCGCCATTGAAAAGCCGGGGGATCTGGCGGCCCTGCTGACCAACCTCAACGAAAACGACATCCTCTTCGTGGACGAGATCCACCGGCTCAACCGGCAGGTGGAGGAGATCCTTTATCCCGCCATGGAGGACTACGCCNTTGACATCATTATCGGCAAGGNCCCCTCGGCCAACTCCATCCGGTTGGATCTGCCCAAATTTACCCTCATTGGCGCCACTACCCGTGCCGGTCAGCTGTCAGCGCCCCTCCGCGACCGGTTCGGCGTCACCCTGCGGCTGGAGCTATACTCGCCGGAGGAGTTGGCCAAGATCNTCTCCCGTTCGGCGGACATCCTGGAGGTGCCCATTGAAGGGGNCGGCGCCATGGAGATCGCCCGCCGGAGCCGTGGCACGCCCCGGATCGCCAACCGGATGCTCCGCCGGGTGCGGGACTTCGCCCAGGTGCGGGCCGGCGGCGTGATCACCAGCCATGTGGCCGACGAGGCGTTGTCCGCCCTGGAGGTCGACCGGCTGGGGCTGGATGCCATCGACCGCCGGATGCTCACAAGCATCATCGAAAATTATCGGGGCGGCCCAGTGGGGCTGGAGACCCTGGCCGCCACTATCAATGAGGAGGCAGTGACCTTAGAGGATGTATATGAGCCCTATCTGATGCAGCTTGGCTTCATCACCCGCACGCCCAGAGGGCGGTGCGTCACCTCCANGGCCTACGAACATTNGGGCATCCCCTTCCTGGGGATGGAGCAGATCACATTGTAAAGGAGCCTATCATTTATGGGTAAACTCTTTGGAACGGACGGGATCCGCGGGGTCGTCAACGAAACTCTTAACGCCGAGTTGGCCTTTGAGGTGGGCTGCGCCGCAGCCCAGGTGCTCTCCACGGCCACAGGGAAAAAGAAGCCTCTTTTTACCATTGGCAAGGACACCCGGATCTCCTCTGATATGCTGGAGGGGGCGCTGATCGCAGGGCTGTGCTCCGCGGGGGCGGACGTGCTCCACCTGGGGGTCATCCCCACCCCCGCGGTGGCGTTTCTCACCATTTCCAACAAGGCGGACGCTGGCATCGTCATCTCCGCCTCCCACAACCCCTTTGAGCACAATGGCATCAAAATCTTCAACAGTCAGGGCTTTAAGCTCTCTGACGCGCTGGAGAACGAGATCGAGGACATTGTGCTNNTCAACAAGAAATCCTCCCTTTGCACCGGTGCGGACATTGGAAAGGTGACCTACGCCGACCAGCAGGAGGCAGACGACTATATCGACCACTTGGTGGAGACGATCGACAGCGATTTGGCGGGAATGCGGATCTTGGTCGATTGCGCCAACGGTGCCGCCTCCGCCACCGCCGCCCGGCTCTTCGACCGGTTCCCCAAGCTTCACGCCGACATTATCAACGCCGATCCCGACGGGGTCAATATCAACCGGGATTGCGGCTCCACCCACATCGACCATTTGAGCGCCATGGTGACTGCGGGAAAATACGACATGGGCATCGCCTTTGACGGGGACGCCGACCGCTGCCTGGCGGTAGACGATGCCGGCGTGCTGCTGGACGGCGACCAGGTGCTGGCCATCTGCGGCGCCGACCTGCGCAGCAGGGGGGAGTTGGCGGGGGAGACCATTGTGGCCACCGTCATGNGCAATCTGGCCCTGCGCATCTATGCCAAGGAGCGGGGGCTCACCCTGCTGTGTACCGACGTAGGCGACCGGAACGTTCTGGAGGAGAGGGAACGGGGGGGCTTCGTCCTGGGCGGCGAGCAGTCCGGCCATACCATCTTCCGCCGCTACGCCACCACGGGTGACGGGGAGCTCACTGCGCTCCAGCTCCTGGCCGTGATCCACAAGTCGGGCAAGCGGGCCTCAGAGCTGGCCGCCATGTGCCAGCGGTGCCCCCAGGTACTTGTCAATGTTCCCGTCGCCACCAAGGAAAAAAAGGCGCAGATCATGGNTTCCCAGGCGCTTTTGAACGCAGTGGCCCAGGTGGAGGCGGAGCTTGCCGACACCGGACGGGTGCTGGTGCGCCCCTCTGGCACGGAAGCNCTCATCCGGNTCATGGTAGAGNCCAGNGNGGAGCATATTGCCCAGTCCAAGGCGGAGGAATTGGCGGATTTGATAAAAAATCTCTAAAATTTTTTGCTGAATGAGCATAATTGCCCAAAAATCCCTTGACAAACAGAAATTTTTTTGTTATATAAGAAAAGGAACGATGTGGCATGAAACCTCTTGACCAACAATCGGATGAAGCCTTGCGCGGAATGGCCGTGGCAGGCGACCGGGGCGCAGAGGAGTATCTTGTCGCACGCTATACTCAGCTGGTTCGGGCCTGCGCACGTCCCTATTTCNTTGCGGGAGGGGACAGCGAGGACTTGATCCAGGAAGGGATGATCGGCCTGCTCTCCGCCATCCGGAGCTTTTCTCCCGACAGAGAGGCCGGTTTCCGTACCTATGCGGAGACCTGTATCCGCAATCGACTCCGATCCGCCGTGCGTACCGCGGCAAGAGATAAGCACCGGCCCCTAAACCACTCCATTTCCCTGGACGATCCTTTTTTCGACGGAAACCAGGATCCCCGCGCGTACAACGCCGTCTCTGACAGCCTCCAGGCTCCCGAAGATCTTCTCATCGGCAGAGAGGAGCGGGAGGGGCGCATGAAGGCTCTTCGCAATGTACTTTCTGGTTTTGAGAAGACCGTATTGGAGCTATACCTGGCGGGCCTTTCTCAAAGCGAGATCGNCCAGCGGGTAGGAAAACCCCTCAAATCGGTGGACAACGCCGTACAGCGCATCCGGCGCAAGGCGTCCGCTTTCTTTGCCCTGTAAACGGGCATGTCCAGCCACGTCAGGTCTTGTAGGCTTGGCGGGTGTAACTTTCGGCGATTTCAGCGAAAGCTGAACGCAATATTACACTGACCCAGCACAAATCGGAATGTATCCGGGCCTGGGCAAACGAGTCGAAGAGAGGGTAAAATCATGTACGAAGACAAAACACTTGTATGCAAGGAATGTGGGCAGGAATTCGTGTTCACCGCCGGTGAGCAGGAGTTCTACGCTGAGCGTGGCTTCCAGAACGAGCCCCAGCGCTGCAAAGCCTGCCGCGACGCCCGCAAGGCTGCTGCCCGCGGCCCCCGTGAGTACTTCACTGCTACCTGTGCCCGTTGCGGCGGGGAGGCCAAAGTCCCCTTTGAGCCCAAGTCTGACCGTCCCGTGTACTGCAGCGAGTGCTTCGCCAAGATCCGCGAGGAGGAGCAGCAGTAAGTCCAGTACGTAAAAAAGAGGAGACGCTTTTGCGTCTCCTCTTNTTTGCATACTGCTTCCGCTTGTGAAATTTTCCCTATGGTGGTATACTGTAGAAAAGAAGGAAAAAAGGAGCTGGAACTATGATCCTCGCTGCCGATATCGGAAATTCCATCACCACTCTGGCCCTGTTTGAGGAGGGGGGAGAGCTGGCGCTGCGCTCCACCTGCTCCACCGATCCTCACGCCACAGGCGATCAGTTTGCCNTTCAGCTCTTCTCCCTGTTCCAGCTCTACCATGTAGAGCCGAAGCAGATCACCGGCGGTATNGTCGCCAGTGTTGTCCCGCCGGGGACCGCCGCCTTGACGCAGGCCATAGAGCGCCTCACCGGCAGGCCGCCCCTTGTCGTGGGAACAGGTATCCGTACAGGGCTGGACATCCGCTCCGATATGCACGCGCAGCTGGGGGCGGATATCGTGGCCTACTGTGTCGGCGCCATTGACAAATATGACCGCAGTCCCTCTCCCGTCATTGTAGTGGACTTCGGCACCGCCATCACCTTCTCTCTGCTCCGGGGCAACGTCTACGAGGGCTGCGTTATCGCCCCCGGCGTCCGGGTAGGACTGGAGGCCCTGTCCCGGCAGGCTGCCGAGCTACCCCACATTTCCCTGATGCGCCCAGCGTCTCTTCTTGGTCACAACACGGTGGACGCAATGCAATCCGGCGTCATCTACGGCAACGCCAGTCTGGTGGATGGGATGCTCCAGCGGCTGGAGGAGGAGATCGGATGCACCGCCGCCATTATCGCCACCGGATGCTATGCCGACGAGGTGGTGCCCTATTGCCGCCACGCGATCCAGCAGGATCCCGAATTGCTGCTGAAAGGACTTTTTCTGCTCTATCAGAAGAATACCGAACCGAAGCGCAGAAGCTGAGGAAAAGGGCTTGCTTTTTTCCTCGGCCGCACCTATAATATCGGTGGTTTGAACCAGTTTTTCAGGAGGAATGAAGGATGAAGGAGCTTTCCCATATCGCCATGGGGGTACGCGCTTCGACCACCATGGCCATTGACAGTCTGTACAAGCAGATGAAGGCAGAAGGACAGGATGTCATTGGTTTCGCCGCCGGCGAGCCGGATTTTCCCACCCCCAGCCACATTAAGGACGCTGCCTTTCAGGCCATTCGGGATAATTACACCCGCTATANTCCCGCCTCCGGCGACCTGGATCTGAAGACGGCGATCTGCGCCAGAATGAAGGTTGACTGCGGCGTAGAATACGCCCCCAATCAAGTGGTGGTCTCCAGCGGCGCCAAGCACCTGGTCTATCTGGTCCTTCGAGCCATAGTCAATCCCGGAGATGAGGTCATCCTGCCCACACCCGCCTGGGTGAGCTATTACGAGCTGATCCGCATGGTAGGGGGGACGCCGGTGATGGTAAGCGCCACCGAGGACGAAGACTTTAAGCTCTCACCCCAGAAGCTGGAGGGGGCCATCACCTCCAAAACCAAGGCCATCATCCTCAATAATCCCTCCAATCCCACCGGCATGGTTTACGACGCCGCCCAGCTCAAGGCCCTGGCCGATGTGTGTGTCAAGCACGATCTCTACATCATCTCCGACGAGATCTACTGCAACCTCATCTATGACGAAAAGCCCTTCACCAGCGTGGCCTCCCTGAGTCAGGAGGTCAAGGAGCACACCATCCTCATCAACGGCGTATCCAAATCTTACGCGATGACCGGCTGGCGCATCGGCTACGCCCTGGCCCAGCCAGAGATCGCCAAACTCATGTCCAATTTTGTCAGCCACTCCACCGGCTCGCCCTGTGCGATCTCTCAGAAGGCGGCGCTCACCGCCCTTACCGCCTCCCAGGAGGCGGTGGCCGTCATGAAAGCGGCCTTTGAGGAGCGGCGCAACTACATGGTGGAGCGGATGAACGCCATCGAAGGCGTGAGCTGTATTAAGCCCGAGGGCGCTTTCTATGTGATGATGAACATTGAAAAGCTCATCGGAAAGACCATTGGCGGCGTCNTCNTCCAGAGTGGGGAGGATTTCGCCACCGAATTCCTCAAGCAGGGGCTTGTCGCCCTGGTTCCCGGGGAGGGCTTTGAGGCGCCTGGTTTTATTCGCTGGTCCTACGCCGCCTCTATGGAGAATATCCGGGAAGGGCTTGACCGGTTGGAGCGTTTTCTGAATCGATAAAATTTTCACAAAAAAGGCGGGTAGGGGTTGCCCCTATCTGCCTTTTTGTGGTACAATAGTTTCCAGTCTTTTCTTTTTCGTTGAAACGAGGAATGAGGGAGCCATGAACAAAAACAGTTACGAGACCCCGCTTTGTTCCCGATATGCCAGCGCCGAGATGCGCTATCTCTTCTCCCCGGACAAAAAATTCTCCACCTGGCGGCGGCTTTGGGTCGCTCTGGCCAGAGGCGAGATGGAACTGGGCCTGCCTGTGACAGCGCAGCAGGTGGCAGAGCTGGAAGCTCACGTGGATGACATCGACTACGACGCCGCCGACCGCTGGGAAAAGACCCTCCGCCATGACGTCATGGCTCACATCCACGCCTACGGGGAACAGTGTCCCAAGGCCATGCCTATCATCCACCTGGGGGCCACCAGCTGTTATGTGGGGGACAACACCGATATCATTCTCATGCGGGAAGGCCTGACGCTGCTTCGGGATAAATTGGTGAAGGTGCTGAGTTATCTGGCGGCCTTTGCCGATCGTTATAAGGCCCTGCCCACTTTGGGCTATACCCACTTCCAGGCCGCCCAGCTGGTGACGGTAGGGAAGCGGGCCACCCTTTGGATGAACGATCTTCTGCTGGATCTGGACGAGGTGGAGTACCGCATCGACCGCCTGGCCCTGTTGGGCTCCAAGGGCACCACCGGAACCCAGGCCAGCTTTTTGGAGCTCTTTGACGGCGACCATGAAAAGGTCGAGGCGCTGGAGGAGAAGATCGCCGCCGAGATGGGCTTCCAGCGGGTCGTCCCCGTTTCGGGTCAGACATATTCCCGGAAGGTGGACGCTGCCATTCTGGCCACCCTCTCCGGCATCGCACAATCCGCCAGCAAATTTGCCACCGACCTGCGGCTTCTATGCCATCTGAAGGAGGTGGAGGAGCCCTTCGAGGCCAAACAGATCGGCTCTTCGGCCATGCCCTATAAGCGCAACCCAATGCGCTGTGAGCGTATTTGCGGTCTGGCCCGGTATGTTCTCTCCGACGCCGCGAATCCAGCCATCACCGCCGCCACCCAGTGGTTTGAGCGGACGCTGGACGACTCAGCCAACAAGCGCATCTCCGTTCCGGAGTCATTCTTGGCCGTGGACGCCATTCTGAGTCTTTACACCAATGTGGCCTCCGGTCTCATCGTCCATGAGAAGGTCATCGAAAAGCACGTACNGGAAGAGCTGCCCTTCATGGCCACCGAAAACATCATGATGGACGCGGTAAAGAAGGGCGGCGACCGACAGGCCATTCACGAGCGGATCCGCCAGCTTTCTCTGGAGGCGGGACATACTATTAAGGAGTTGGGTTTGCCCAATGACCTGGTGGAGCGAATGGCGNAGGAGCCCATGCTGGGNCNTTCCCTGGAGGAGATCCAGGCCCATCTGGATCCCAAGGCATATATTGGCCGCTGTCCACAGCAGGTAGAGCGGTTCTTATGTGAAACGGTCAAGCCGGTCATAGACCGTTACGCTTTCGCATTGGATAAGCAGGACACTGAACTGACTGTATGAAAGGGGATAATGATATGGAGAACGCAGTACGCCGTATCGGNGTTTTGACCAGCGGGGGAGACGCCCCCGGCATGAATGCCGCCATTCGGGCTGTGGTGCGTACCTGTACTCACCTGGGCATTGAATGTGTGGGCATCCGCNGTGGCTTTAACGGCCTGATCANCGGAGATGCCGAGGTCATGNGCTACGCCCGTGNCNGCGGTATCACCCGGCTGGGCGGCACCATGCTCTACTCCGCCCGCAGCGAGGAGTTCCGTACCGAGGCCGGCATGCAGAAGGCCGTCAATACCTGCAAGCTCCTGGGCCTGGACGGCATCGTGGGCATCGGCGGCGACGGTACCTTCCGGGGCCTTCACGCCTTGTCTGAGCACGGCATCGCCGTCATCGGCGTGCCCGGCACNATCGACAANGATATCGCCTGCTCCAGCTACACCATCGGCTACGACACCGCCTGCAACACCGCCGTGGAGTGTATCGACAAGCTCCAGGATACGATGCAGTCCCACGAGCGCTGCTCCGTGGTGGAGGTCATGGGGCACCGGGCCGGCCACCTGGCCNTCTACGTGGGTCTGTCCTGCGGCGCCACCGCTGTCCTCATCCCGGAAAAGCCGGTGGACTTTGAGGCCGATGTGATCGAGCCTATCCGCCGTGCCCGGCTCACCGGCCGCACCCATTATATGATCATTGTGGCCGAGGGCGTGGGCAGTTNCTACGAAGTGGCGTCCAGGATCAAGGACACCACCGCGCTGGACACCCGGGTCACCGTGCTGGGTCATATCCAGCGGGGCGGCGCTCCCTCCGCCCGTGACCGTGTCAACGCCACCCATATGGGCTATTCCGCCGTTATGCTTCTGGCCAATGGCCAAACCGACCGGGTCGTGTGCCAGCAAAACAGCCAGTATGTGGACTTTGACATCCGGGAAGCGCTGAGCATGAAGAAGGGGATCGACGAGGACAAGTACACCGTTATGCGCACTATGCTCGGACAGGAAACTGNCTGATTGGGACCTCAATATTTAGAATAAAGGAGTTTTGGATCATGCCTCTTGTCACATCTGCTGAAATGTTCCGCAAAGCCTATGATGGCGGCTATGCCATCGGCGCGTTCAATGTCAACAACATGGAGATCGTGCAGGCCATTACCGAGGCCGCGGCTGAGGTGAAGGCCCCCGTGATCCTCCAAGCCTCCGCCGGGGCCCGGAAGTATGCCAAGGGCGTCTACCTGCGCAAGCTGGTGGAGGCCGCCGTGGAGGATACCGGTCTGCCCATCGTGCTCCATTTGGATCACGGCGCGGACTTTGAAACCTGCAAGGATTGCGTGGATGGCGGTTTCACCTCCGTGATGATCGACGCCTCCTCCAAGCCCTTTGAGGAGAATATCGCCATCACCAAAAAGGTGGTGGAGTATGCCCATGACCACGGCGTAGTGGTGGAGGCCGAGCTGGGCGCTCTGGCCGGCATCGAAGACGACGTACAGGTTTCTGCGGAAGACTCTCACTACACCAGACCCGAGGAAGTGGAAGAGTTCGTCTCCAAGACCGGCTGCGACTCCCTGGCCATCGNCATCGGCACCAGCCACGGCGCCTACAAGTTTAAGCCCGGCACCGATCCCAAGCTCCGTTTCGATATCCTGGAGGAGGTCTCCAAGCGGCTGCCCGGCTTNCCCATCGTACTTCACGGCGCCTCTTCAGTACCGCAGCGCTTCGTAAAGATCATCAACGACCACGGCGGCAAGATGCCCGGCGCCATCGGCGTACCGGAGGATCAGCTTCGCCAGGCCGCCCGGCTGGCGGTGTGCAAGATCAATATCGACTCCGATCTGCGCTTGGGTATGACCGCCGGGATCCGGGAGCACTTTGACGCCCATCCGGATCACTTTGATCCCCGCCAGTACATGGGGGACGGCCGGGCCTATATCAAGGAGATCGTCAAAGACAAGATCGTCAATGTTCTGGGCTGCGACGGCAAGGCCTGAGACAAATAGAAAAGAGGCGCGGTCATATGACCGCGCCTCTTTTTTCCTTATAGGGGCCGCCCACGCTTACGTCAGATCCTTCAGCGCCTTGAGAAAACCGTCCACGGACTTCATGGACGTGGCAAAGGATGTGACGAAGCGGATGATGGTGTGGCTCTTGTCCGCCTTGCCCCAGACTTCATAGGTACACAGCTTGTCCAAATGGGGGAGCAGCTCGTTGGGGACGATGGGGAAGATCTGGTTGGTGGTAGACTCAGTCATCATGGGGATGCCTAAGTTTTTAAGGCCGCCCTGCAGATATTGCGCCACCTCCACGGCGTTTCTGGCAATTTTGAAGTAGAGCCCGTCCTGCAGCAGTGCCTGGAACTGTACGCCCAACAGCCAGCCCTTGGCCAGCACCGCGCCATGCTGCTTTTTCATGCGGAAAAAGTTTTCTGTCAGCGCCGGGTTGGTGACCACCAGCGCTTCACCCATCATGGCGCCGTTCTTGGTGCCGCCGATGTAAAAGGCGTCGGTGAGCGCGGCGATGTCTGCCAAAGTCAGGTCGTTCTCCACCGAGGCCAGGGCACAGCCCAGACGTGCGCCGTCCAGGAACAGATACAGGTCGTTGGCCTGACAGCAGCGATAAAGGGCGGCCAGCTCAGCCTTGGTATACACGCCGCCGGTCTCCGTGGCGTCGGAGATATAGACCATCCGGGGCTTCGTCACATGCTCGTCCTTGCAAGCCTCCACGATGGGGAGGATACGGGCGGGGGTAAGCTTGCCGTTGGCGGGCGCCTGAGCTTGGAGGATCTTGTGNCCAGTGGCCTCCACAGCGCCGGCCTCATGGCCGTTGATGTGACCGGTGGTGGGGGAGATGACGCTCTCCCACGGCCGCAGAAGCGCAGCGATGGTGACGAAGTTGGTCTGGGTACCGCCCACCATGAACTGCACATCGGCGTTGGGCGCCTCGCACAGTCCGCGGATCAGATCGGCAGCGGACTTGCAGTAATCGTCCCCGCCGTAACCGATGACACTCTCACCGTTGACAGCGGTCAGGGCCTCCAAGACTNTGGGATGGCNGNCCTNAGAATAATCGTTGNGAAANTGATACATAGCCACGTCCTTCTTCACCCCTTAGAATTTAAAACTGTCCTTCAGACTCACCGCCCGATTGAAAACCAGATGGCCGGGCTTGGAGTCCTTGCTGTCGGCGCAGAAATANCCCTGACGCATAAACTGATACCGCTCCTCTGCCTTGGGGCAGGAGAGGCCGGCCTCCACCTTGCAGCCGGTNNNCACCNCCAGGGAGTCAGGATTCAAGCACTCCATAAAGTCCTTGTCTCCGGCATCAGGCGCCTCGTCAGAGAAGAGGTTGTCGTAGAGCCGCACTTCCGCGTCCAGGGCCGTGGCGGCGTCCACCCAGTGGAGCGTGGCGCCCTTGACCTTGCGGCCGTCGGCGGGATCGCCGCCCCGGCTGTCGGGATCGTACTCGGCGGCGATCTCAATGACATTGCCCGCCTCATCGGTCTCATAGCCCACACACTTGATGAGATAGGCCCCCTTCAACCGGCACTCAGGGCCGCCGGGATAGAGGCGCTTATACTTGGGCACCGGCTCAGGCAGGAAGTCCTCCGCCTCCACCCACAGCTCCCGGGAGAAGGTGACCTTCCGGGTGCCGGCGCTCTCATCGCCGGGGAGATTCTCCACTTCAAACTCCTCACTGCGTCCGGCGGGATAGTTGGTGATGACCAGCTTGATGGGACGCAGGACGGCCATGACCCGGCGGGCCGTCTCGTTCAAGTCCTCCCGAAGGCAATGCTCCAAAAAGCCGTACTCCACCACATTGGCCGCCTTGGCCACACCGATACGCTCGCAGAAGTTCCGGATGGATCGGGGCGTATAGCCCCGGCGGCGCAGACCGCAGAGGGTGGGCATACGGGGATCGTCCCAGCCGGAGACCTTGCCCTCTTCCACCAAAGCCCGGAGCTTGCGCTTGCTCATAACGGTATGGTCGATGCCCAGGCGGGCAAACTCGATCTGCCGGGGCTTGGAGGGCAGGTCGCAGTTTTCCACCACCCAGTTATAAAGGGGACGGTGTGCCTCAAACTCCAGAGAGCACAGGGAGTGGGTGATACCCTCCAGCGCGTCCTGGATGGGATGGGCGAAGTCGTACATGGGATAAATACACCATTTATCCCCCTGCCGGTGGTGGTGCATATGGTTGATACGATAGAGGACAGGGTCGCGCATATTGAAGTTGCCGCTGGCCAGGTCGATCTTGGCCCGCAGCGTCATGGCGCCATTGGGGAACTCACCGGCCCGCATCCGGGCAAAGAGATCCAGGCTTTCCTCAATGGGACGATCCCGGTAGGGACTGCGGGCCGGAACGCCGATACTGCCCCGGTACTCCTTAAATTGCTCAGGGCTCAGCTCACAGACGTAGGCCAAACCCTTTTTGATCAGGCCAACCGCCTGGCGGTAATCCTCCTCAAAATAGTCTGAGCCATAGAAAAAGCGGTCGCCCCAGTCGAAGCCCAGCCAATGAATGTCCTCCTTGATGGCATCCACAAACTCCTCGTCTTCCTTGGTGGGGTTGGTGTCATCCNTGCGCAGGTTGCACAGGCCGCCGTACTTTTCCGCCGTACCGAAGTCAATGGTGAGAGCCTTACAGTGGCCAATGTGTAGATAACCGTTGGGCTCAGGGGGAAAACGGGTATGGACGGTCATCCCGGCAAACTGTCCGCCGGGGGCGATGTCCTCATCAATAAAATCATGGATAAAATTCTGGCTCATGACAGGCTTTGTCTCTTCCGGCATAGCGGATTCGCTCCTTCTCTTTCGAATAAGGTATATTTTACCCTGTAGGGCTTCAAATTGCAATCATTTCTTTTCCAGCCGGGCCGCCNAGTCGGCCTCCTTAAAGCCGAAGAAGGCGAAGTCCTCGCCCACCAGCACAGGCCGCCTCACCAGCATCCCGTCGGAGGCGAGAAGGGCGAATTGCTCCTCTTCGCTCATGGTGGGAAGCTTGTCCTTCAGCTCCAGGGCCTTATACTGAAGTCCACTGGTGTTGAACAGTCGTTTCAGAGGAAGGCCGCTTTTGGCGTGCCATGCGCGCAGCTCGGCCTGGGTGGGATTCTGCGCCTTGATATCTCGGCATTCACAGGAAAGCCCCCGGCGATCCAGCCATGCCTTGGCCTTTTGACAGGTGGTACATTTGGGGTAGTGGACAAACAACACGAAACATTCCTCCCGCTTCGGTACAATGATTTGGTCTCATCTTATCACATCCCGGCCCCTATGGCAAGAAAAGGTGTTGTTGCCCTGTCGGCCTTATGATATAATGGCAAAAATATCAAGAAAGGGGTTGGGCAAACGATGGATGTACAGGAGTGGAAAGCGCTTTGGAAAGAGGAGGAGGCCCAGGCCCACATCCGCGGCTGGGATTTCTCCCACCTTGCCGGCCGCTATGATCAGGAAACACCGCCGTGGAATTATCGGGAGATCGTTCAAAGCTATCTCACCCCCGGTATGAAGCTGCTCGACATTGATACCGGCGGGGGAGAATTCCTGCTGTCTTTGGGACACCCCTACGAAAACACTGCCGCCACAGAGGGCTATCCGCCAAATGTAGCGCTGTGCCGAAAGACCCTTCTTCCCCTGGGGATCGACCTTCGGGAGATGACGGACTACGGGCACATGCCCTTTGACGACGCTCAATTCGATATCGTTATCAACCGCCATGGAGATTATCGTGTTTCAGAACTGCGACGGGTGTTGAAAAAAGGTGGATTTTTCATCACCCAGCAGGTGGGGGAGGACAACGACCGGGAACTGGTGGAGCTTCTGCTCCCCGGAACTCCCAAGCCCTTTCCCGGCCTGAACCTGCAGGAACAGAGACGGCTGTTCGAGGCGGCGGGGTTTGAGATCTTAAGGGCAGAGGAGTGCTTCCGGCCCATCCGATTCTATGACATAGGGGCCCTGGTGTGGTTCGCCCGGATCATTGAGTGGGAGTTCCCGGCCTTCTCCGTGGACGCCTGCTTTGACCGCCTGTTGGAAGCCCAGCGTATCCTGGACGAGCGGGGCGTTATCGAGGGGCGCGTCCACCGCTATATGCTCGTGGCAAGAAGGCCGGAAGATGGTTGACAAATGAAGATCCACATATTATAATACGCCTACAGCGATGAAGAGGCCAAGTAGGCCGTGCGTTTGCCGCAAAGAGAGACCCCGGTTTGGTGGAAGGGGGAGGGCAAAGTGCGGAAGAATACCCCTCGGAGCTGCCGCCCCAACATTTTCGGATCAGTAGGGTAGGCCGGGTGTGCCCGTTACAGCGCCGCCGTGTGTAAGCACGGCATGAGGCCGTTTTCGCGAGAAAATGGCAAACCAGAGGTGGTACCGCGTAAGATCACGCCCTCTGTCCCAAAGGGACAGAGGCGTTTTTTATGCCCCCGAAACAACAGAAAGGATGGATCGACATGACGATTTACGACGAATTGGTGGCCCGGGGCCTCATTGCCCAGGTGACCAGCGAGGAGGAGGTCAAGGAGCTTATCAACAACGGCAAAGCCACCTTCTATATCGGCTTTGACTGCACGGCGGACAGCCTGACGGCCGGCCACTTTGTGGCCCTGACCCTGATGCGGCGGCTCCAGTCGGCGGGCAATACGCCCATTGCCCTCATTGGCGGCGGCACCACCATGATCGGCGACCCCTCCGGCCGCACCGATATGCGGAAAATGCTCACCAAGGAAGACATCGACCACAACGCCGAGTGCTTTAAGCGGCAGATGGAGAAATTCATCGACTTCGGCGAAGGCAAGGCCATGATGCTCAACAACGCAGACTGGCTGCTGGGGCTCAACTATGTAGAGCTGCTGCGGGAGGTGGGCGCTTGCTTCTCGGTAAACAATATGCTTCGGGCCGACTGCTACAAGCAGCGCATGGAGCGGGGCCTCAGCTTTCTGGAGTTTAACTATATGATCATGCAGTCCTATGACTTCTATCATATGTTCCAGACAGTGGGCTGCAATATGCAGTGCGGCGGCAACGACCAGTGGAGCAATATGCTGGGCGGCACCGAACTCATCCGCCGGAAGCTGGGCAAGGATTCTCATTGCATGACCATTACCCTCCTCACCGACTCCCAGGGCAACAAGATGGGGAAGACCGCCGGCAACGCCGTGTGGCTGGATCCCAACAAGACCAGCCCCTATGACTTCTACCAGTACTGGCGCAATGTGGGGGACGCCGACGTGATGAAGTGCATCCGTCTGCTGACCTTCCTGCCCTTGGAGCAGATCGACGAGATGGACACCTGGACTGACGGCAGGATCAACGAGGCCAAAGAGATCCTGGCCTTTGAGCTGACCAAGATGGTTCACGGGGAAGAGGAAGCCAAAAAAGTTCAGGCTGCTGCCCGGGCCCTCTTTGCCGGCGGCGGAGACAGCTCCAATATGCCCTCCACCACCCTGGCAGACAGCGATTTTTCCGAGGGTGCCATCGGCCTTCTCGACCTGATGCTCAAGTGCGGCCTCGCCCCTTCCAAAAAGGAAGCCCGCCGGCTGGTAGAGCAGGGAGGCGTAGAGGTTGGCGGTGAAAAAGCCACCGATCCCACGATCCATTTTGAGCCCGCCGCCTTTGCCGGCGATGGCCTGATTCTTAAGAAAGGCAAAAAAGTGTTCCACCGGGTGGTGACACAGTAAGCTTTTTGTGCTATCATCCAGGAAGAGGAGGGATGGCTCATGGATGAAAGGCCAAGGAAGTGGTATCAGCTGGACAGCCGCAGCCTGTCCAATCTTCTGGTGGTATGCGGCGGGATCCTGCTCTATTTGGTTTTGACCCACCTACCGCAGGTGAAGGCCTTGATGGGCCGGTTTTTGGATGTGCTCAGCCCCTTTATCGCCGGATTCATCATCGCCTATCTTCTGAATACCCCCACCAACTTTTTTGAGCGGAAGGTCTATTACAACAGTGCGCACAAACGGACGCTGGCCATCGTCACGGTCTATCTCATCGCCCTGGCCGTCATTATGGTGCTTCTTCAGCTTATTCTGCCCCAGGTTGGCGCCTCTATCTTCAGTTTGGTGAACAATCTATCCATCTATCTGGAAAATCTCAACCGGATGGTTCAGGATCTGATCCAACGCTTCGGTCTGGAGGGGGAAGGCCTCACCGGCTTTGTGGACGACTACCAGACCCTCATTCGTAAAGCCGCTGATTTCCTCACCTCATCAATGCCAAATCTGCTGAACTTCGGCGTGGCGGTCGGAAACGGCGTGGTCACTGCCCTTACCGCGCTCATCGCCTCCATCTATATGCTGTCAGGGAAGAACCGGCTCTCCGGGCAGCTCAAGAAGCTCATTTATGCCCTCTTTCCCGCCAAGGGCGTGCGCCATATCCTGTCGGTATCCAGCCGGGCCAACACCATCTTTGTGGGCTTTATCAACGGCAAGCTGCTGGATTCCGCCATTATCGGCGTTCTCTGCTTTGTGCTGTCCACCATCCTTCGCGTCCCCTATGCGGTACTGATCAGCGTTATCATCGGCGTGACCAATATCGTGCCTTTCTTTGGGCCCATCATCGGCGCGGTGCCCAGCGTAATGATCCTGGTCATTGTGGATCCCTGGGCCGCCCTGCGGTTTCTCATCCTCATCATCGCCCTCCAGCAATTCGACGGGAATATCCTGGGGCCCAAGATCCTGGGTGATTCCACAGGCCTTTCCGCCATTTGGGTGCTGGTGGCCATTGTGGTCGGCGGCGGTCTTTTCGGCTTTACCGGGATGCTCTTGGGCGTGCCTACTTTCGCTGTGCTCTATGCTCTGATGCGGGAGTGGGCAGACCGGCGTCTGATGGAAAAGGGGATCGACGCCGACGGCCGGTCTTTGCGCCCCGGCGGGCCGGAAGACGACCACTCCAATACATAAGCAGCAAAAAGGAGCCGCTGAGTTCTNNGCGGNTNCTTTTGATTCAAATGATCTGTTCCACCAGTTCCTTCATGGAATACAGCCCCGGCTGTTTGACCTGCGCCAGGAATCGTGCGGCCCGAAGCGCCCCAGAGGCGAAGACCTCCCGGCTCATTGCGGAATGCTTCAGCTCAATGACCTCGTCCCGGCCGGCAAAAATGACCTCGTGGTCGCCCACGATACCGCCGCCCCGGACGGAAGAAATGCCGATCTCCCGCTTTTCCCGGGGCTTTCGGACGCTTTGGCGCTCATACACGTATTGCGGCTCGTAGGGAAGGGCCTCCCGGGCGGCCTGGGCCAGCATGAGGGCCGTACCGCTGGGGGCGTCCACCTTTCTGCTGTGGTGCCGCTCTACGATCTCTACGTCAAAACTGTCTCCCAAGGCCGCCGCTGTCCGGTTCACCAACTCCATGAGCACATTGATCCCCAGCGACATATTACCTGAACGAAAGATGGGGATAGCCCCGGCTGCCTCGTCAATGGCGTCGAGCTGCGCCTGGGAATAGCCCGTGGTGGCCAGCACCAGGGGAATATTTCGGCTCACCCCCAACTCCAACAGGGCGGGAAGGGCGGCGGGGGAGGAGAAGTCGATGAGTGCGTCGGCCTCGCCCTGAAAAGCGGCAGGGTGAGAGAGAACGGGGAAGTCGTCCCGCTCCGCGCCCAGCAGGTCGAAGCCGGCCACCACCTCCACATCTCCCGCCTCCTGGCAGATCTGGGCGACAATGTTCCCCATATGTCCGTTACAGCCGGAAATGAGCACCTTCAGCATAGTAAAACGTCCTTTCCGATCTTCAGGCCAGCAGGCCCATGCGCACCATGGAAGAGCGCAGCAGCTCCAAATGCTCCGGCGTCATATCGCACAGGGGAAGCCGCAGGCCGCCCATGTTCCGCCCGGTCAGATTGAGGGCGGTTTTGATAGGGATGGGATTTACGTCCACAAAAAGCGCGTCTATGAAGTCCATATACTCAATTTGGAGCTTGGAGGCGGCGGCAAAGTCGTCCGCCAGGCACAGGTGGCTCATACGCACCATCACCTGAGGAACAATGTTGGCGGCCACCGAGATGACTCCCTGGGCGCCCAGACTCATCATGGGCACTACCTGGTCGTCATTGCCGGACCAAATATAGAAGTCATCCCCGCACAGGAAGCGGGTGTGCGCCAGCAGAGAAAAGTTACCGCTGGCCTCCTTTACCCCGTTGATCTTGGGATTTTCCGACAGCTTTTTATAGGTTTCTGCCGTAAAGCTCACCCCGGTACGGGAAGGCACGTTGTAGAGGATAATAGGCAGCTCCACCCGGTCGGCGATATATTCGTAATGCTTGATAAGACCGCTCTGGGTGGCCTTGTTGTAATAGGGCGTCACCAGCAAANGGGCGTCCGCCCCGGAATCCTGTGCGTGCTGGGAGAGATAGACGGCCGCAGAGGTATCGTTGCTGCCTGCGCCGGCCACCACCTTCACCCGGTGATCCACCCGCTTGACACAGTACTCTACCACGGCGATGTGTTCCCGAATGGACATNGTCGCNCTCTCGCCGGTGGTGCCGCAGACACAAATGGCATCGATGCCGGCGGCGATCTGCNCCTCAATAANCGCGCCGAACGCCTCATAATTTACCGCGCCGCTGCTGTCAAAGGGGGTGACGATTGCAGTACAGGCTCCGCTNAATACAGGTTCCNGCATGAAGATCAATCCTNTCTGGCTGCCAGAATTATTTCCGATCCATATAGCCCTTGGCGCAGAGGAGCTCCGCCAGTTCTACCGCCCCGCCGGCGGCGCCCCGGAGCGTGTTGTGGGACAAACACACGAATTTGTAATCATATTGGGTGTCGGGACGAAGGCGGCCGATGGAGATGGCCATGCCCTTTTCCAGATCCCGATCCAGCTTGGCCTGCGGCCGGTCAGGCTCTNCAAAGTAATGGAAGAACTGCTTGGGCGCCATGGNCAGGTCCAATTCCTGGGGCACTCCCTTGAAGTTGGCCCAGATCTCTTTCATCTCCTCCATAGAGGGCTTTTTCCTGAATGTGACAAAGACAGCCGCGGTGTGGCCGTTGGTCACAGGTACCCGAAGACATTGGGCGGTAATGGAGGGGCTTTCCGCATTGACGATGACGCCATTTTCCACCTTGCCCCAGACCTTCAGCGGCTCCTGCTCGCTCTTTTCCTCCTCGCCGCCAATATAGGGGATCAGATTATCTACCATCTCGGGCCAAGTCTCNNAATTCTTGCCCGCACCGNAAATGGCCTGATAGGTGCAGGCCAATACCTTCTCCAGTCCGAATTTTTCCCGCAGAGGGGAGAGGGCGGGAGCGTAGGACTGGATGGAGCAGTTGGATTTGACGGCGATGAACCCCCGCTTGGTGCCCAACCGCTTGCGCTGGGCGGGGATAACGTCCAGATGCTCCGGGTTCAGCTCCGGCACCACCATAGGCACATCGGGCGTCCAGCGGTGGGCGGAGTTGTTGGATACCACCGGGCATTCCGCTTTCGCATATGCCTCCTCCAGCGCCTTGATCTCTTCCTTTTTCATATCCACGGCAGAGAAGACGAAATCCACCTGACCCGCGATCGTCTCCAGGTCTGCCTCGGCGTCCAGCACCGGCATATCCTTGACTGCGTCGGGCATGGGCACTTCCAGCTTCCAGCGGCCCGCAACCGCCTCACCATAGGGCTTGCCCGCACTGCGGGCACTGGCGGCCAGAGCAGTGAGTTCAAACCAGGGATGCCCGCAGGTCAGGGTGATGAACCGCTGCCCCACCATGCCCGTACAGCCAATGATACCTACCTTGAATTTTTCCATTGCAATCTACCTCCAAATCTTATTCCATATATACGCAGTGAAAAAGAAAAAATCAGCGGCTTTACCAGCGGCTGATTTTGTATTATAATGTCAAAGACAGCATGGTCTCGTCCCATCTCACGCACCGCTTAAATAAGTTTTTTTGATACTACCACAAACGGGCCGGCAGTGTCAATACATAATAAAGGAGTACGCCATGAAACGCAAATGGTTATCTGTGCTATGCGCGCTGACGCTATCCATCGCCGCAGCCTTTCCCGCCGCTCAGGCGACAGAGTCCGCCGGGATCGGGCGCATCACCCCACCTGTATTCGTGGGCTTAGCTTACGGCACTACCGCCTTGGGGGGCGCCAACCTGGCAAATGACGCCGGCTCCGGCTACCGTCTGGGCTACTTGGATGAGGATCGTGTCTTTGTCCCTCTGGGCTACACCTCCGAGACCGGCATCTCCGTGGTCAAGACTCAGAATGTCTGGTACGGCATCGACTCCAAATACAGCGACTCTCTCAAATGCTATTCCAGCAATATTTCCTCTGACATCGCGGTGGGCTGCTGGCACGTTCAGCTCCCCGCCGAAGCAGTTTTGACCACCTTTGAGGACGCTCTGTCCCAGGCCCAGGCCGTGGGCGGTTTTCCCGCCNGGATCAGCGGAGAGTGGCAGGTTCGCCTGGGGGCCTATACCACGCAGGCCGAGGCGCAGACCGCCGCAGAGACAGCGGGAGGGACGGTGGTGGGCACCAGTTCATATGGCGTCTCCGTGGTAAAGACCGGCACCTCCACCGTCCTGTTCCAGTTTGACGGTGGAAGCGAACGCTCCCTCACCGTTGACCCCGGCCTGGACGACAGCGTCAAGTCCACCACATATTTCCGCAGCAACCGCTATTACGGGGCGTTTCTGTTCCGCCGGGTGAGCGGGGGAGACCTTACCGTCGTCAATGTGGTAGACTTCGAAGACTACACAGAATGTGTCATCTCGCGGGAAATGAGCCGGAGCTGGCCCCTGGAGGCCCTGAAGGCCCAGGCTGTTGCCTCCCGGTGCTACTATGAGACCAGAGCAAACCGCCACGGCTCTCAAGGCTTCGACATCTGCTCCACTACCCACTGTCAGGTCTATTTCGGCATGGCCAACACCGGTGAGCGTACCGCCCAGGCTGTGGCCGAAACGGCGGGGCTGCGGGCCTGGTACGACGGGGAACTGGCCCAGACCTATTATTTCTCCTCTGACGGCGGCGCCACGGAGAACGTCCGCAACGTATGGAGCGGCAACGAGCAGATCCCCTACCTGTGCGGTGTGGTGGATCCCTATGAGGCCACTATCTCGGACAAGATCCCCTATTGGAACCATACACAGACCTTTACCGGTGCGGAGATCACCCACATCCTCCAAGGCAAGAACTACAACTGCGCCACCATTGTGGACTTTCAGATCACCGAGACCACGCCCACAGGAAACGTAAAGTCCATCGCCTTTACGGACGCAAATGGGAAGACCTTTCCCTTTACCCGGGAGTCTGTCCGAACTATTTTGGGCCTATACTCTATGCACTACACCGTTACCAAGTCGGGCGGAACCACGGCAGAGCCATACTACACCGACGGCGGAGGGACTATCTCCTCTATGAGCGGAGTTTATGCCATCGGCGGAGACGGCAGTACCAGAAAGCTCTCCGGTAATCCCTATGTCATCACCGGCAGCGGTGTTCAGTACCTGCCCGCCCCCGTGGGGGGGACGACTACCGGGGATGCGGTCTTTACCGTTCAGAGCTCCGGCTGGGGGCACCACGTGGGGATGAGCCAGTGGGGGGCCTATGCTATGGCGCAGCAGGGTAAGACCTTTGATGAAATTTTAAAATTTTACTATCCCGGTGTGGAAATCTATTAAAAAAGGGAACTTTTCTATGAAAACCTCGGATTTTTATTATGATCTGCCTCCGGAGCTCATTGCCCAGACTCCGTTGGCACGTCGGGATGGTTCCCGTCTCATGCTTCTGGATAAGGCGACAGGGGAGACCCAGCACAGGCATTTCTATGAGCTGCCCCAGTTCCTCCGGCCAGGCGACTGCCTGGTGCTCAACGACTCCCGAGTGCTCCCCGCCCGACTTTTGGGCCACCGGGAGCCCTCCGGCGGCGTGGCAGAGGTCTTGCTGATCATCGACCGGGGNGAGAAGCGGTGGGAATGTCTGGTTCGGCCGGGCCGGAAGCTGAAGCCGGGCCAAAAGCTCTCCTTTGGAGACGGCACTCTCCTCTCCGCCACAGTATTGGAGGCGCTCCCCGGCGGAAACCGTATCGTGGAGNTCCACTATGAGGGGATCTTTCTGGAGATCCTGGAGNGGCTGGGCNAAATGCCTCTACCACCCTATATCAAAGAAGAGCTGAACGACCCCGAGCGGTATCAGACAGTCTACTCCCGGGAGGTGGGCTCCGCCGCCGCACCCACTGCCGGCCTCCACTTCACCAAAGAGCTTTTGACGCAGGTGGAGCAAATGGGTGTAAAGGTCTGCTACGTAACACTCCATGTGGGCCTTGGCACCTTCCGCCCGGTGAAGGAGGAAGACCCGTTGGAGCATGAGATGCACACAGAATACTGCATGATCTCCGCCCAAACCGCCGATATCATCAATCAGACCAAAAAAAATGGCGGCCGGGTCATCTGCGTGGGCACTACCTCCTGCCGCACCATCGAAAGCTGGGCAGGGGAGAATGGAGAGCTGAAGGAAAGCGNTGGATGGACAAACATATACATCTATCCCGGCTACCGATTCAAGGCCCTGGNCGCGCTTATCACCAATTTCCACCTGCCGGAGAGCACCCTCATTATGCTGGTCTCCGCTCTGGCGGGCCGGGAAAATGTGCTGGCAGCTTATCAGGAGGCGGTAAAGGAGCGATATCGCTTCTTCTCCTTCGGAGACGCCATGTTCATCTCGTAAAGGAGGGTGGATCATGAAACTGACCGAGCTTCCCAACATCGGCCCGGTGCTGGCTGACAACCTCAAAAAAGTCGGCGTGGAGACCCCGGAGGCGCTACGGTCACTGGGGGCGGAGGAGGTTTGGCTTCGGATCCGTTTACAGGTGGACGCCGGCGCCTGCCTCCACCAGCTTCAGGCTCTGGCTGGCGCGGAGGCGGGTGTTCCCAAAAAGGAACTGCCTCCGGAGCGAAAAGCGACTTTGAAGTCCTTCTTCAATTCCCATAAGTAAAGGAGTTTTCCTGTGTTTGAAGTAATAAAGACCGAAGGACGGGCCCGGCGGGGCGTTTTCACCTGCGCCCACGGCACCGCCCAAACCCCTGTATTCATGAATGTGGGGACGCAGGGGGCGATCAAAGGGGCGGTATCCGCCCACGATCTGAAGGCCATCGGCTGTCAAATCGAGCTTTCTAACACTTATCACCTCCACCTGCGNCCCGGGGACGATGTGGTACGCCAGCTGGGCGGCCTCCATAAATTTATGGATTGGTCGAGCCCTATCCTTACCGATTCCGGCGGCTTTCAGGTCTTCTCTCTGGCCGGACTCCGGAAGATAAAGGAGGAGGGGGTCTATTTTTCCTCCCACATTGACGGCAGGAAAATTTTCATGGGCCCCGAGGAATCCATGCAGATCCAGTCTCATCTGGGCAGCGATGTGGCCATGGCCTTTGATGAGTGTGTGGAGAACCCCGCAGAATACGACTATGCCAAAGCCTCCTGCGAGCGGACGGTTCGGTGGTTGGAGCGCTGCAAAGCAGAGCACGACAAGTTAAACTCCTTGCCAGATGCTGTAAACCCGCAGCAGATGCTTTTTGGCATCAACCAGGGGGCCACATACCCCGATCTGCGGATCTGGCACATGGAGGAGATCCGGAAAATCGACTGTGACGGCTACGCCATCGGAGGCTTGGCGGTGGGGGAGCCCACCCAGGTAATGTACGACATCATCGACGCGGTAGAACCCCATATGCCGGCGGACAAGCCCCGGTATCTCATGGGGGTGGGCACGCCCTCCAACATCATTGAGGCGGTGGCGCGGGGCGTAGACTTTTTCGACTGCGTCATGCCTGCCCGGAACGCCCGCCACGGAAAGCTCTACACCTGGGAGGGCTCCATCAACCTAAAAAATGAGAAGTATAAGCTGGACGATTCTCCCATCGACCCCACCTGCCATTGTCCCGCCTGTCAGCACTTCTCCCGCGCTTACCTGCGCCACCTCTTTGTAGCGGGGGAGATGCTGGCTATGCGCCTGGCCGTGCTCCACAACCTCTATTTTTACAACACCCTCATGGAGCGCATCCGCGCCGCCCTGGACGCCGGGGAGTTTGCCGCCTTCCGCCGGGAGTATTCCGGGAAGCTGGACGGAAAAATCTGAGTTTCTTTTGGGAAAGACTTGCAAAACAGACAGGTTTAGGCTATACTGGCATTATTGCACAAATAGTTCAAAATTATTTTTGGAGGGAATTTATTTTGGATTACATGACTATTATCATGCTGGTGGTAATGATCGCCATCTTCTACTTCATGCTGATCCGCCCGGAAAACAAGCGGAAGAAGGAAGCGGAGGAGATGCGCTCCAACCTTCAGGTAGGGGACGTGATCACCAGCATCGGCGGCATTGTCGGCANCGTATGCGCTGTGAAGGAGAACACCATCGTCATCGAGACCGGCGCTGACCGTNTCCGCATCGAGTTCACCAAGTGGGCTGTATCCAGCAAGGGCGCCCAGGCCACCGAAACCGCCGCCAAATAAGATCGGTAGACATGCTAAATGCCCTCTCCGCATAGGATGTGATGAAAACATCCGTGTGGGGNGGGTATTTTTTATGCGGAAAAACGAGGAAGATCATGGCGCCGTGCTCTTACGGTATGGAAAGAGTATTCTGCTGGGAGGCGGAGCGGCGCTCCTGCTGTGTCTTGGATTCCTGCTTCTGGCCGCCGTAGGCATCTCTCGGGGGCTTCTGGATGCCTCCATTCGTTATCAGCTCACGGTGGTAGCCTGCGTACTGGGCAGCTTCTGCGGAGGAGGGATCGCTGTGCGCCGGTGCGGTACACGGGGACTCTTTGTTGGCCTGGCCGTGGGTGGGGTACTGTTTCTTCTGCAGCTCACCATCGGCCTGCTGCTCTTCGACACCTTCTCCCTGGACAGTGGCGCCCTGGGTCTCCTTTTTGGTGCCCTTTGCGGGGGCGCCGCCGCTGGGATCCTGATCGGGGGAGGGGGGCGCCGGGGCGGCGTC
>CAJMXB010000013.1 GCA_905219705.1 Oscillospiraceae bacterium
CGCCACCACCGCCCCGGTGGCCACGGTGGAGCCCTCCCCCAGCACGGCATAGGGCCCCACGATACAGCCGGGCGCCAGGCTGACCCGTGTCCCGATCCAGCAGGGCTCCCTTACCTCTACCCCGGCGGGGCGGGGGCCCCGGCCTGTGTCCAAGTCCAGCGTCACCTTGCCCTCCAGAGCGTCGTGGACACACTCCAGGTAGGCGCCGCAGTCCCCCATATCCTGCCAGTAGCCGGGCACCTCCCAGCCGCAGAGGGTCTCCCCCCGGGCCAGGAGCTTGGGAAAGAGGTCTTTCCCGAAGTCACATTCCGCCCCGTCCTCCACCAGCTCCATGGCCTTGTGGGAGAGGATATAGACTCCGGTATTCACCAGCTCGGTGTCCACCTGGCCCCAGCTGGGCNNCTCCACAAAGCCCAGTATGCGGCCCTGGGCGTCGGTGCGCACCAGGCCGTACTCCAGGGGCTCGGCGCGGCGGCACAGGGCCAGGGAGGCCACGGAGCGGCGGCTGCGGTGGAGGGCCACGAACTGGCTTAGATCCAGGTCGCACACCGCATCGCCGCTGACCACCAGAAAATCCTCCTCCCCCAGGAAATCCATGCACTTCTTCACGCCCCCGGCAGTGCCCAGAGGCTCCTCTTCGATGAAGTAGGTCAGCTTCATGCCCTGCTCCGCGCCGTCCCCGAACCAGTCGGTCACGGCGGCGGGCAGGTAGCGCAGGGTGACAGCCACGTCCCTGACGCCATAGCGGCGCAGCAGGTCTAAAATGTGCCCCGGCACAGGCTTTCCGAACAGCGGGGTCATAGGCTTAGGCCGGCCCAGAGTAAGGGGCCGCAGACGGNTGCCCTCTNCCCCCGCCAAAATCACCGCTTTCATGGGGAACACNACCTTGTCCAGTTTTGTGATGTTCTTTATTATGCGCAAGGCGGCCCTTTACATTCGGAAAGATTTCAGGTAGAGTATAGTCGAGGTGTTTTCCATGAATATTCAAATTTTCGGCAAAAGCAAATGCTTCGACACCAAGAAGGCGGAGCGGTACTTCANGGAGCGGCGGGTAAAATTCCAGGCGGTGGACATCCTGCGCTATGGCATGAGCCAGAAGGAGCTTCAGAGCGTGGCGCGGGCCGTGGGGCTGGAGGCCCTGGTGGACTGGAAAAACCCGGACGCCGCCCTGCTCAAGTACCTGGCCTACGACGGCGACAAGCTGGAAAAGCTCTTTGNCGATNCNCGGCNCATCAAAACCCCGGTGGTACGCAACGGAAAGCAGGCCACTGTGGGCTACGAGCCAGACGTCTGGAAGACCTGGGAGTAAAACACACAAAAAAGCGCCGGAGCCTTTGCTCCGGCGCTTTTGTTCGTGTCCCTTTGTTCCCGCTCAGTCTTCGATCTTCGCCACACCCTGACAGAAGCGCGTGAGGANCACGGCCACCTCNGCCCGGGCNNCCTTTCCNCCGGGACGGAAGGAGCCGTCCTGGTAGCCGTTGACCAGGCCGATGCTGGCGGCCCACTCCACCGCCTCCTGGGCGTAGGGCTCGATGACGGCGCCGTCTGTAAAGGTTGTGCTCTTAGTCCCCCTGGCGGTGTCATAGCCCTTCATTTTGGCGTAGCGGTAGAGCATGGAGACGATCTGCTCCCGGGTGACCTCGCNNTCGGGCTGGAAGGTGCCGTCCTCATGGCCGGTGACAATACCCTTCTCCGTGGCCCAGGCCACAGAGTCGGCGTAGTACATCCAGTCGGCCACATCGCTGAAGCCGGCCCCCTGGGTCTCCGGCTCGCCCTCCATGCGGTAGAGGATGGTCACCAGCATAGCCCGGCTGGCGGAGGCGGCGGGCTCAAAGTTCTTGGGGGTCATGCCGTTCATCATGCCCCGGTCGTAGACATACTGTACCGCGTCCCGGTACCAGTTGGTCTCCTTGATGTCGTTGAAACGCTTGGTGATGGGCTCGGCGGAAGTGACGGCAGTGGACTGCGNNTTCTTTTCCTCCTTGACGAAAACAGCGGACACCTCCACCTTGGACGCGGGCATGGCAAAGGTAAACTTCCCGCCGCCCTTGTCTGTGAGGGTCAGCGTCTTGCCGTTTTTGTCGGTGACGGTGAGCTGATCCAGCCGATAGCCCTCGTTGGGAGTAACGGTGAGGGTGACGGTGCTGCCGGTCTTCCCCTTCTCCGCGGAGAGGGTCACCTTGCCGTTGTCCGGCTGCTTTGGCACAGAGACGGCATACTGGGTGGAGGAGCCGGAGCTGCCGCCGGAGGAGGAACTGCCGGAGGAGCCGCCTCCGCCGCCGGAGCTGGAGCTCTTGCTGACCGTCAGGGTACCATCCACATAATTGACACTGTGGTTTTTGGCGACGTCGGCCTTCATCACGCCGGGGGNGACCGTGATCTTGTAAGTCCCGGCCTCGGAGGCGTCGGCCTCGGCGCTGACAGCCACAGGCTTGGTCTGCCAGGCGTCATCGGGCTGATCCACCCCCACCAGGCCGGTGACGGTGTAGGTAAAGGCGGGCAATGCGGCGTTGACCTTGATGCTCTTGCTGTCCGCCTTGACGGTGACGACGGCCTTGGAGATGGCAAAGGGCAGGGACGCAACGCCGTAATACTCCTCCCCATCCGACAGGGCGGCGGGGAGATTTTCCCCGCCCTCGTCAGGCCCGGTCGTCTCCCCGGGGCCGGGAACAGGCTCCGGATCGGGGNCAGGCTCCGGATCCGGNGCGACAGGTATCCTGGCGGTATCCACCGTGACCAGCAGCACATAGTCTCCGGCGTCCGTGGGCGCCTCAGCCAGCGCCGCGCCCATATTGGAGGCAGAGAACCACTTATAGCGCACCGCGGCGGCGTCCACCGAAACGGGCTTAGTGGCCTCCTGGTCGGTGACGGTCAGCGTCCCGGTATAGGCAACAGGCTTGCCGTCGTAGGTCTTTCCGGCCACCCGGAGGCCCGAGAGGACAACGGGGGTCTTGTCGGTGTAAGTCACAGCCNCATTGACGGTGGNAGTGTAGTTCTCGCTCTCGCCGGTTACGGTGACGGCGGCCGTGCTGCCACTGATGCTGTCCGGGGTGGTAAGGGTCAGAGTCTTACCGTTCACCTCGGCGGTGACGTTGCTGCTGGATGCCACCGTAAAGGTAAAGGTCTCCCCCTTGGGCAGGGGCAGGGCGGAGAGCTCCACAGCGGCGGTAGAGCCCGCCGTCTCCTTCAAAACCGCCGCCGCCTGAAGGCGGGACAGGACAGCTCTGGCAATATTGGCGGTGGTCTGAAAGGTCTTTGCCGCCAGAGAATAGTTCTTGTTTTTCAAGGTCACCGTCACCGTGGCGGTNTTCCCCTGCCCCGCCTTTGCGTCGGCAAAGGCGGCGGNGGCCACATAGTCGGCCTTGGTCAGCGCACTGNCAAAGAGCACAGAGGTAACGGTGGCGTCGGTTTTCCCGTCATAGGTCTTATTCGCCACCGACGCGCCGGTGATGACAAGGGGCTTGGGCGTAATCTGGAAGGTGTAGGTCAGGGGCTGCGTGTCATAGTAGTAGTCGCCCATGCCGGTGATGGTAATGGTGGCGGTGCCCGCATTGATATTGTCCTTATAGGACACAGTGTAGTCCCTGTTCAGCTGCGGGATATCGGTATTGAGAGAAGTTCCGGCGTTTTTGGCCTCCACTCTGGGCTGCTGCGCCTGGCCGGTGTAGACCACATCCGCCGTATCCACCTCAAACATGCTCTTGTTCAGAAAGACCTTGGGCACCACAATGGGAGGGTCAGGGCTCTCCGTGGGAGCGGGGTCAGGGCTCTCCGTGGGATCCGGCTCCACAGGGTCGGGATCGACGGGCCCAGTGGGTTCTCCGTCCCCTTCATCGCTTACCCCCCACTCCGGCTGGGCGGAGGTCTCTCCAGACGCCGCCGCGAAAGCCGCGGCGGGCAGCAGGCTCAGGGTCATGACCAGAGCCAGCGTCAGGGACAACAGACGTTTTTTCATATCTCTCTTCCTTTCCAGCAGGTCTTAAAAAGGGGCTTTAACCCCTGATATTTATGAATATTTCACATTATATCAGAACCATTTTTGTTGTTCAAGCAAAAAATGACAATTTGGTAACAAAATTGGAGCCTCCAAAAAGGCGGCCCCATCCCACCGGATGGGGCCGCCTTTTCCTTTCCCCTATTTCTCCCCCAAGGCCCTGCGGAGCATCTCCCGGTACTCCTCCACCGCCCAGGCCGGGGCGGTGAGCTCCACCNCGTNGCCNAGGCCGAAGAGCCAGCCGTAGAACTGGGGAGACACCACCGCGTCCACCGTCAGGGCGAAATGGCCCTCCCCGTCGGGGATGAGCATGGCCTCCTGGCCAAAGCGATCCAGCATGATATTCACCATGCGGTCAGGACACCGCAGACGCACCTGGGCCTGGCGGCCGGAGAACATATGGAAGTGCCGCTGGCCATACTCCGCCAAGTCGAAGTCCCGGAGCCGGCCGTCCTCCCGCCGGGGCAGGCTTGTGACCGTCAGGGCGGCCATCTTGTCCACCCGGTAATGGCGCAACTCCTCTCCGCCCTCCTCCCGGCCCACCAGGTAGTAGTTCTCATCGGCCCAGATAAGACCGTAAGGGGAGACCGCGTAGCGCTTTCCCTCCCGGCGGAAGACCTTCTCCCGTTTGACATTGTAGTCGAAATACTGAAACGTCACCGTCCGGTTGGCGGCAATCGCCGCGTGGAGCTTGTCGATGGCGTAGTAGACCCCCTCGTTGTCCGTCTTCACCCGGCGGTCTACATAGACCTGGCGGCGCAGCTGCTTGGCCTGGTGCTTGCTGGTCAGACTCTCCAGCTTGCGGATGAGGGCGTCGCTCTTTCTGCGGGAGATGAACCGGGAGGACTGCACCGCATCCACCAACAGCTTCAGCTCGGGAAGCTCAAACTCCCGCGCGCCGATGAACCAGCCCTTGCCCTTGCTCTGCTGTACGTCTACGCCAAGCTCCTGGAGCAGCTCCATATCGGCGTAGATGCTCTTACGCTCGGCAGAGATCTCCTCCGCCGCCAGCAGCCGGATCAGCTCCTGGGTGGACAGGGGATGCTCCTCATCGGTACGCTCCAGCAGCAGCTGGCAGATCCGCAGCNGCTTGGCTTTTTGCCCGCCTTTTTTGGACATGGGAAAACCTCCTTTCCGCCTTTCCACCCCAAATCATAGAAAACAGGGTGTCCCATAAATGGGACTATAACACCGTCTCTCCCATTTTGCAAGGTTTTTCTTGACAACTTTCATCCTGTGTGATAGCATACTACTTAATTAAACAGCCTGATAGAGGTGCAGTTCTTAAGAGTATCCTCCCGCCTGGNTCAGGCAGCCGCGGGAGGAGAAAGGGAGGACTGCCGAGGGAGCGCAACGGTGCCTGCCGCTGTTATTCCGGGCCGTCGGGAAATACCCGCCGGACTGTCACAGTATCTGTGGAGCGCTATNCGGGTCTNNNAAAGCAAANTANTGCTTNTTCATTCCATGGATGCTTTTCATAGGAAAAGTATCTATTTTTTTACTATCTTTCCGTGAATTGGGAGGAATCGGCGTGCGCATTGTTGATATCCATGTCGGAGAGCTCTCTCTCCCCCTGGCCCATCCCTTCAAGACCGCCCTGCGCACCGTGGAGCGGCTGGAGGATATCGTTGTCCGAGTGATCGGCGAGGACGGCTCCATGGGCTACGGCGAGGCCCCCCCCACCGCCGTCATCACTGGGGACACCAAGGGCTCCATTCTCTGCGCCATCNAGGACTTCATCAANNCCGCCATTCTGNGNATGGACTTGGACGACCTGCCCGCCGTCATGGAGAAGCTCAACGCCTGCATGGTGCACAACACCACCCCCAAGGCGGCGGTGGATATGGCCCTCTATGACCTGTGGGGCAAGGCGCAGGGCAAGCCCCTCTACCAGCTTTTGGGCGGGGCCAAGCCCGCTTTCGAGACCGACATCACCATCTCGGTGAACCCCACCCAGGAAATGGTGCGGGACAGTTTGGAGGCAGTGGCCCGGGGCTTCCACATCCTGAAGGTCAAGGTGGGCAAGGAGGGCGCCGCCGATGTGGCGCGCATCGCCGCCATTCGCGAGGCCGTGGGCCCGGAGATCAAGCTCCGGGTGGACGCCAACCAGGGCTGGACGGCGGCGGAGAGCGTGGCCATCATCAAGGCCATGGAGGACAAGGGCCTGGATATTGAGCTGGTGGAGCAGCCGGTGCCCGCCCTGGACATAGCCGGACTGAAATACGTTACCGGTCAGGTGGACACCCCCATCCTGGCCGACGAGGCGGTCTTCTCCCCCACCGACGCGGCCAACCTCATCGCCATCCACGCCGCCGACTATATCAACATCAAGCTGATGAAGACCGGCGGCATCTGGAACGCTTTGAAGATCTGTGAGCTTGCCAGGCAGCACGAAGTCCGGTGCATGATCGGCTGCATGCTGGAAAGCCAGGTGTCGGTGGCCGCCGCGGCCCACCTGTGCGCGGCCCAGGAGGTCATCACCATGGCCGACCTGGACGGCCCCTCCCTGTGCGCCACGCCCCCCATGCCCGGCGGCCCCCGCTTTGAGGGTGCCCGCATCACCATGACCGCCGACCCCGGCGTCAGCGTGCGGGACATCCCCTGCACCAACTGGCGCTAAGCCCATTTTCCCGTAAGTGCAATGAGGCACTACCTCTTTACGATACATATCCAAGAAAGGAAGGAATGACAATGAAGAAAAGGAACCGACTGTTAGCTCTGACCCTCACCGTCGCCATGGCCCTCTCTCTGGCCGCCTGCGGCTCTAAGGATCCTGCGCCTGCCGAGAGCGGCGCCGCCGATCCCGCGGCCTCTCAGGCCGCCGGTGGCGAGGCGGTCTACCGTTACCTCTACTCCAGCGAGGTACAGACCTTCAACTACCTGTACACCGGCACCCAGAACGACTTCCAGATGTCCGCCAACTGCGTGGACTGCCTGGTGGAATATGACAACTACGGCGTGATGATCCCCTCCCTGGCCGAGAGCTGGGAGCCCAACGAGGACAACACTGAGTGGACCTTCCACATTCGCAAGGGCGTGAAGTGGGTGGACTATCAGGGCAACGAGGTGGCTGACGTCACCGCCAACGACTGGGTGACCGCCGCCAAGTGGGTGAACACCGCCGCCAACGAGGCCAGCAACCAGTATATGTACGACGGCATCGTGAAAAACGCCCAGGCTTACTACGAGTACACCGCCTATCTGCTGGAGAGCGAGAACGGCACCAAGACCGTGGACGCCGACGGCAATGAGATCACCCCCGTGGACGAGGTGAAGTTTGAGGACGTGGGCGTGAAGGCCGTGGATGACTACACCCTGGTCTACACCATGGAGCAGCCCTGCTCCTACTTCCCCTCCGTGCTCAGCNACGACAGCTATATGCCCGTCTATGAGCCCTTCCTCACCGAGATGGGCGACTCCTTCGGCGCCGCCACCGGCCCCGACACCATCCTCTACAACGGCGCCTTCCTCATGGCGGAGTTCGCCCCCCAGGATCACCGCACCCTGGTGAAGAACCCCACCTACTGGGACAAGGACAACGTGTTCATCGACCGGATGGAGTGGCGCTACAACTCCACCGCCTCCACCCTCGGCCCTGAGCAGTTCGTCCGGGGCGGGGTGGACTACACCGAGCTGGACGCCGCCCTGCTGACCTCCTGGCTCCAGGACGACGCCAAGTACGAGATGGTCTCTCCCAGCCGTCCTGGCGTGGACTACTCCTACTTCTATACCTTTAACTTCGAGCCCCGCTTTGACGAGTCTCTGGAGCCTGACAACTGGATCCTGGCTGTAAACAACGAGAACTTCCGCCAGTCCATCATGCACGCCCTGGACCGGGTCAATGCCCTGGCCATCCAGGATCCCCAGAATCCTGAGACCCTGGTGAACAACACCGTCACCCCCGCCACCTTCGCCTCCGCCGAGGGCCTGGACTTCACCCAGTACCCCGCCCTCAAGGCTATCTCTGAGCGGGACAGCTTCGACACCGCCGCCGCCCTGGACTACAAGGCCAAGGCCATGGAGGAGCTCACCGCCGCCGGCGCCACCTTCCCCGTGAAGGTCTATATGCGCTATAACCCCGCCACCACCAACTGGGACAAGGAGTGCCAGATCGTGGAGCAGCAGCTGGAGGGCGTGCTGGGCACCGATTATATCGACATCATCGTGGAGGCCGGCCCCTCCACCGGCTTCCTGGCCTCTGTCCGCCGGGCCGGCGACTTCGGTCTGATGAAGTGCAACTGGGGCGCCGACTACGCCGATCCCCAGACCTGGACCGATCCCTTTACCCCCACCGGCACCGGCAACAACACCTATAACTTCATGCACACCTCCACCGACATGGATCACAAGAGCGCCGAGACCCAGGCCATTGTGGACGAGTATATGTCCCTCATCACAACCGCCAAGGGCCTCACCGCCGTGGATCAGCTCGCCGAGCGCTATACCGCTTTTGCCGAGGCTGAGGCCCACCTCATCGACCACGCCATTATCGTGCCCTTCTCCATCGCCACCAGCGGCTACGTNGCCACCCGCCTCAATCCCTTCGAGGGCCAGTACGCCCCCTACGGTCTGGCGCTCCAGCGCTTCAAGTACCAGCACCTGCTGGACNCCCCCATGAACNTGGAGCAGTNCGAGACCCTGAACGAGCAGTGGCAGACCGAGCGCGCCGCCGCTCTGGAGGCTGCTGGGCAGTAAGCCCAACGTTCTGCCGCGCAATAACTGTAAGCTCTTCAACGAGGANGGGGAAGGCCGCCCAGGGGCGGCCTTCCCTCCCCGTGTTTTATGCGCCCGCCCCGGATGGAGCGCATAAATGCGTTTCCCGGCCTGCCGGGAGGCGGATTTATCTGCTTCATCTCCCACTCCCACTTGAAGGAGGCATCCCTTATGGTGAAATATATCGGCAAGCGGCTTCTGCGCTCGCTGCTGACCCTGTTCATCATCATCACCATCGTATTCGCCCTGCTGCGGCTCATGCCCATCGAGGGTTACTTCCAAAACTTTGAGNAAATGAGTACCCTTCAGATCCAGGTGGGTCTCCAACAGCTGGGCCTTACCGACCCTCTCCCCGTCCAGCTGCTCCACTNCTGGCAGGGCGCCCTCCAGGGGGATTTCGGGGTCTCCCACAAGTACCGGGTGGGCGTAGACGTGNTGGAGATCATCGCCGGCAAGGTTCCCCTGTCCCTGGCCATCGGCCTGACCTCCCTGGCGCTGNCGCTGGCCATCGGTCTGCCCTTGGNTATCCTCATGGCCCGCTCCACCCGGACAAGGTGGAAGATCGGAGACAAGCTGNGAACCGTCTTCGTNGTGGTCATCCAGGCNATCCCCGCCGCCATCTATTACATCTTCATCCAGTTCTNCTGTTCCCAGCTGCCCGGTTTTTCCATGTTCTTTGACGCCAAGCGGCCCCTGACCTGGATCCTGCCCATCTGTTCCCTGGCTCTGGGCAATATCGCATATTACGCCATGTGGCTGCGGCGGTACATGGTGGACGAGAGCAACAAGGACTATGTGCGCCTGGCCCGGGCCAAGGGCGTGCCCACTTCGGAGATCTCCCGGAAGCANNTGTTCCGCAACGCNTNCGTGCCCCTGGTGCAGTTCATCCCCACCTCGGTGATCCTGACATTGATGGGCTCGCTCTATGTGGAGAGCCTCTACTCCATCCCCGGCATGGGCGGATTGCTGGTCAACGCCATCCAGCTCCAGGACAACACGCTGGTGCAGACCCTGGTGCTCCTCTACGCCGCCATCTCCATCCTGGGACTTCTGGTGGGCGATATCCTCATGGCTGTGCTGGATCCCCGCATTACGCTGGGCAAGAAAGAAGGTGGTCGGTAATGGCGCTTTTCCGCATCAAGGACAGCAAGACCCAGTCCCTGTCCAACAGCCTGGAGCAGCAGACCCGGCGGCAGTTCTCCCAGGAGGAGCTGTTCCAGTTTGCCCCCTACGATCCCGACGCCGGAGAGCGGGGCGGCTATTCCGACTACTCCTACTGGCGCTCCACCCTGCGGGCCTTCCGCAAGAACCGGNTGGCCATGTTCTTTCTGTGCGTCATTCTGGCCACCTTGCTCTTCACCTTCCTGGAGCCTCTCATCCCCTATGACCGGGAGCCCAACACCATCTACTATGTGGAGCAGGCGGAGATCAACCTGTTCACCCGCAAGCCGGTGCTGGATGAGAACGGCAACCCGGTGATGAAGGTCTCCCGGGCCACCGACCGCGCCCCCGGGGAGGAGTTCTGGTTCGGCACCAATTCCATCGGTCAGGATCTGTGGAGCCAGATCTGGGCAGGCACCCGCAACAGCCTGTTCATCGGCTTCGCCGTGGCCTGTGTGGACACCCTTCTNGGGATNCTGATGGGCGTTTTGTGGGGCTATGTACGCAAGCTGGATTTCTTCTTTACCGAGCTTTATAACATCTTTGACAATGTGCCCCAGACCCTCATTGTCATCATCCNGTCNTACGTNCTCCNCNCCGGCATGGGCACCATGATCTTCGCCATGTGCATCACCTCCTGGCTGGCCACCGCCCGGTTTATCCGCAACCAGGTGGTCATCATTCGGGACCGGGACTACAACCTGGCCTCCCGGTGCCTGGGCACCTCCACCTGGCGCATCATCACCAAGAACCTGCTGCCCTACCTGGTGAGCATCATTACCATGCGCATGGCCCTGGCCATCCCGGCGGCCATCAACAATGAGGTATTCATCACCTACATCTCCCTGGGCGTGCCCCTGGAGACCCCCACTCTGGGCAACCTGGTGGAGGCGGGGCGCAAGGTCATGGGCGAGGCGGCCCTGCGCTACCAGATGTTCATTCCCGTCGTCATTCTGGCCACCATCACCATCTCCTTCTATATCATTGGCAACGCCTTTGCCGACGCCGCCGATCCCAAGAATCACGTGAACTGAGAGGAGGCCCTTTTTATGCCAAATGAAAATGCCATCCTCTCCTTTGAGGAGCTGGAGATCCGCTTCACCCTCCGGGGGCAGGTGCTCAACGCCATCCGCGGGGTCTCCCTGGACGTGATGCGGGGCGAGTCCCTGGCCATTGTGGGCGAGTCAGGCTCCGGCAAGAGCGTGCTGACCAAGTCCGCCATGGGACTTTTGGACGCCAACGGTTTCATCGCCGGAGGCCACATCTGGTACGACGGCAAGGATCTGACCCAGTACGCCACGGAAAAGGAGTGGCTGTCCATCCGGGGCAAGGAGATCGCCATGGTGATGCAGGATCCCATGACCTCCCTCAACCCCCTCCAGACCATCGGCGACCAGATCACCGAGGCGGTGCGTCTCCATCAGGACTTGAAGGGTGACGCGGCCAAGGCCGCCGCCATCGAGGCTCTCNCCGCCGTGGGTATCGACGAGCCGGAGCGCCGCTATAAGCAGTATCCCCACGAGTTCTCCGGCNGTATGCGCCAGCGGGTGGTCATCGCCATCGCCGTGGCCTGCCGGCCCAAGGTGCTCATCTGCGACGAGCCCACCACCGCTTTGGACGTGACCATCCAGGCCCAGATCTTGGATCTTATCAAGGCCCTCCAGAAGAGGCTGGAGCTCACCACCGTCTATATCACCCACGACCTGGGTGTGGTAGCCAATGTGGCCGACCGCATCGCCGTCATGTACGCCGGGGACATCNTGGAGGTGGGCAAGTGCGAAGAGGTCTTCTACGACCCCAAGCACCCTTACACCTGGGCCCTGCTCAGCTCCCTGCCCCAGCTGGGGGTAAAGGGCCAAGAGCTCTACTCCATTCAGGGCACCCCGCCCAACCTCTTCTACGAGGTGCACGGAGACNCCTTCGCNCCCCGCAATCCNCNNGCGCTGAACATCGACTTCGTGGAGCGGCCTCCCTTCTTCGAGGTCTCCCCCACCCACAAGGCCCGGACATGGCTCCTGGATCCCAGAGCCCCNAAAGTGGAGCCCCCGGAGCACATCCGCCAGCTGCGGCAGAAGGGGGGCTATCCCCATGGCTGAGACACGGGAAAAGCTTCTGGAGGTACAAGACCTCCACGTCACCTTCGGCACCAAGCGGCACCCCTTCACCGCCGTGGACGGGGTCTCCTTCGACATCTACAAGGGAGAGACCTTCGGCCTGGTGGGGGNGTCCGNCCCCGNCAAGACCACCATCGGCCGGGCCATTATCCGGGTCAATCCGGTCTCCGGCGGCGTGGTCAAGTACCAGGGCGAGGTCATCTCCGGTAAGGTGAGCCGGGAGACCGACCGANGCATCATCCAGAACATCCAGATGATCTTCCAGGATCCCATGGCCTCCCTCAACGAGCGGGCCAAGGTGGACTACATCGTNTCCGAGGGGCTCTACGCCCTGGGAGAGCATCTCAGCGAGGAGGCGCGGCAGGAGAAGGTGTCCAAGGCCCTCAGCGATGTGGGCCTGCTCCCCGAGTTCGCCAGCCGCTTCCCCCACGAGTTCTCCGGCGGCCAGCGGCAGCGCATCGGCATCGCCCGGGCCCTCATTATGGAGCCCCAGTTCATCATCGCCGACGAGCCCATCTCCGCCCTGGACGTGTCCATCCGGGCCCAGGTTCTAAACCTCATGTCCCGGCTCCAGAAGGAGCGGGGGCTGACCTACCTCTTCATCGCCCACGACCTGAGCGTGGTTCGCTTCATTTCCGACCGGATCGGGGTCATCTACAGGGGCAAGCTCATGGAGCTGGCCGCCAGCGAACAGCTCTTCGCCCACCCCCTCCATCCCTATACCCGCGCCCTCCTCTCCGCCATTCCCATGCCCGACCCGGAGAGCGAACGGGAAAAGCAGCTGGTGGTCTACGACCCCACCCTCCATGGGTATACTGAAAGTGACCCGCCCCTCTGGGAGGAGCTGGAGCCGGGCCACTTTGTCCGGGGCAGCCGGCGGGAGCTGGACGGGTACCGGAAACGTTTAGACGGGTGATAATATTATGTTAACTCCAAGCTCTCTCTATCCCGGCGCCCGCGTGGCGCTTGTCGCCCCGGCATCCGCTGTGCCGGAAGAGCGGCTCCAGCCTTCCATCGACGCGGTGAAGGCTTNTAACCTNGAGCCGGTNGTCNNCCCTTCCTGTTATTATGTTAACCGCCACGGCTACTTTGCCGCCGACGACGCCCAGCGGGCCAAGGACATTCAGGACGCCTTCGCCGACACGGATATCCAGGGCGTGGTGTGCATCCGGGGCGGCTACGGGGCGAATCGGCTGCTGCCCCTGCTGAACCTGCGGGACATCGCCCGGCACCCCAAGTTCTTTGCCGGGTATTCCGACGTCACCGCCCTCCACATCGCCTTCAACCAATGCTGCCGGTTCGTGACCTACCACACCCCCATGCCCTCCACCGAGTGGTACCAGGACCTGGACGAGTACACCGCCACCTACCTCCGNCGGGCCCTCTTCGGCGCCCTCACCGGCCCCATGCNCCTGCTGCCGGGGGCGGAGACCCTCTCGCCGGGCATGGCCAGGGGCGTTTTGTGCGGCGGCAACCTGTCCCTGGTGCGGGACAGCCTGGGCACGCCCTGGGAGATCAACACCCGGGGGAAGATCCTCTTCCTGGAGGACATCGACGAGAAGACCTACCGCATCGACGGGATGCTCACCCAGCTGCGCAACGCCGGCAAGTTCGACGACTGCGCCGGTATCCTGCTGGGGGCCTGGACAAACTGCGTGCCCGAGCATCCCGAGCGCACCCTCACCCTGGAGGAGATCCTCCGGGAGGTGGTGCTCCCCGCGGGCAAGCCGGTGCTCTCCGCCCTGCCAGCGGGCCATGTGCTGCCCACCCTGTCCCTGCCCATGGGGGCGGTGGTGGCAATGGACGCCGAGGCTAAAACGCTGGAGGTCTGCGTATGATGGTGCCCAAGGAGCTGGACGCCTGGCTCCAGGCCCAGGCCGACGCCTTCCCCGGAAAATGCGCCTATTTGGTGGCGGATACCCTGTCCGACGCCCCCCTCCACGCCAGGATGGAGGAGGTGGTCTTCCCCTCCGCCTCCCTCATCAAAACCCCCATTCTCCTGGCCGCCCTGGAGCAGGTGCGCCAGGGCCTGCTGGCCCTGGACGATATGCTGGAGGTGCCGCAGCAGGCCATCTTGCCCGACACCGCGGTCTTTGAGGAGGGCCCTTGCCGCTGCACCCTCCAGGAGCTTCTCTTCTGGATGATCGTCAACAGCGACAACACCGCCACCAACGTGATCCTGGATATCCTGGGCTTCGACGCGGTGAACGAATACTCCGCTCTGGTGCTGGGGCTCAAGCATACCCTGTGCCAGCGGAAGATGCTGGACTTTGAGGCCGCCGGCCAGGGCTTCGACAACATCACCTGCGCCGCCGACCAGCGGCGGCTTTACTGCCTGCTGCGGGATAACTGCATCCTCAACCCCAACCTGCGGCGCACGGCCATCTCCATCCTCTGCCGCCAGCGCAGTCAGAGTTCCGCCCTGCGCTATATCGCCGATGAGCTCCTCTTCGCCCATAAGACCGGCGGGCTGGACGGCGTGGCCCACGACTGCGGCCTGTTCCTGTCCTCCACCCCGCCTCTTTTTCTGGGGGTATTCACCTGGGAGGGCCCCAGCCCCGACGGCGACAGCGGCCAGAAGCGGTTCATCGGCCGGCTCTCCAAGGCCATTTTCGACACCTATAAGGAGGTTCGGGTATGAAGGCCATTGTCAATTCCCCCATCTGCCCCCTCATGACCCAGCCCCGCTGCGACTGCGAGCTGGCCGACGAGGCCCTGTTCGGCATGGTGCTGGAGGTGCTGGAGCAGACCACGCCCGGCTATTGGAAGGTGCGCACCNATTACCGCTACGANGGCTACGCCCCGGTGCACGGGCTGGTGATCGGCGACCAGAGCGCCAAGGACTGGGAGGCCCTGCCCAAGAAGGTGGTGCTCCACAAGAGCACCTGTGATGTGATGGCCGCGCCCAAGGTGCAGTCCTGGCCCCTGGTCACCCTGCCTCTGGGAGCGGTGGTGGCCGTCACCGAGCCCCCGGAGACGGATCCTGAGACCGGNGCGCTCACCGGCTGGNAGATGGTCACCCTTCCCGACGGCCAGGAGGGCTATGTGCGCTCCAGCTGGCTGGATGTCTATTACGACAAGCCCATCGATCTGCCGGAGCAGCAGCTGCGCCGTCGGCTGGTGGACACCGCCCACCTCTTCACCCGCACCCAGTACCGCTGGGGGGGCAAGACCCCTCTGGGCGTGGACTGCTCAGGGCTTGTGTCCATGAGCTATCTTTTGAACGGCATCGTCATCTGGCGGGACGCCTCCATCAAGGAGGGCTTCCCCATCCACCCCATCGACCTGAAGGATGCCGGCCCCGGCGATCTGCTGTTCTTTCCCGGCCATGTGGCCATGTACATGGGAGNTAACTNGTATATCCACTCCACNGGCAGGGCGGGGGACGACGGGGTCACCTTCAATAGCCTCAGCCCCAAAGACAGCATCTTCCGCGCTGACCTGCTGGAGAAGCTCACCGGGGTNGGAAGCATTTTCTGAGCACAAAAAAAGAGGGAGACGGCGGAATATCCGCCGCTTCCCTCTTTGTTTTTTCTTTTGCAGGACAGGCTCAATTGAAAATGTCCCCCTCCTCCCGGAAGAGGCGGCGGATCTTTTCCATCACCGGCCGGTTCTCCGGGTCGGCCAAGGCGGGGTCGGCCCGCAGAAGGGCCTCGGCGGCCTGCTGGGCCTCCTTGAGCACCCGGGTGTCCCCCGCCAGATCCGCGGCGCGCAGGACGGGCAGGCCGTGCTGACGCTGGCCGAAGAAGTCGCCGGGGCCCCGGAGCTCCAAGTCCTTCTCCGCGATCTTGAAGCCGTCGGTGGTCTGGCAGAAGTAGCGCAGCCGCTCCCGGGTCTCCGGGGCGCGGTTGTCGCTGATGAGCACACAGTAGGACTGCCACCGGCCCCGGCCCACCCGGCCCCGGAGCTGGTGGAGCTGGGACAGGCCAAACCGCTCGGCGTTCTCAATGACCATGAGGCTGGCGTTTGGTACGTCCACCCCCACCTCCACAACGGTGGTGGACACCAGCACGTCCACCTCGCCCCGGGCGAAGGCGGACATGACCGCCTCCTTGTCCTTGCTTTTCAGCTTGCCGTGGACAAAGGCCACCCGCAGGTCGGGAAAGACCTGCTCAGAAAGCTCCCGGGCAAAGGCGGTGACCGCCTTCAGCTCACCGGCCTCCCCCTCCTCCACGGCGGNACAAATAATATACACCTGGCGGCCCTCGGCCACCTGCTTGCGGACAAAGCCGTACATCCGCTGGCGCTTGTCCTCCCCCACCAGATAGGTCTCCACCGGGGTGCGGCCCGGGGGCAGCTCATCGATGATGGTCACATCCAGATCGCCGTAAATGAGCAGAGCNAGGGTGCGGGGGATGGNCGTNGCCGACATGACCAGCACGTGGGGCTGGTTTTGGGCCTTGGAGCTGAGGGCGGAGCGCTGACCCACTCCAAAGCGGTGCTGCTCGTCGGTGATGNCCAGGCCCAGGTTTTGATAGCCCACTTTTTCTGACAATAGCGCATGGGTGCCAACGGCCAGATCAATAAATCCGCTTTCCAAGGACGCATACATGGTCTTCTTCTCTGTTGATGTCAGGCTTCCAGTAAGAAGCCCAACTTTAATACCCGCAGGGGCAAGAAGTTCCCGCAGCGTCTCATAGTGCTGGTGGGCCAGGATCTCCGTGGGGGCCATCATAGCGCTCTGGAAGCCCCCGGCGTGGGCCAGCCAGGCGGCAAAGGCGGCCACCGCCGTCTTGCCGGAGCCCACGTCGCCCTGGATGAGCCGGTTCATGGCCCGGCCGGAAGTCAGGTCGGCCAACAGCTCCTCCATGGCTCTTTTTTGGGCCCCGGTGGGCACAAAGGGCAGCAGCTTCAGAAATTCCTCCACCGCCCGGCCGGGAAAGACCTGGCCCGTCAGGGCGGCGCGGCGGGAGCGGAGAAACGCCATGCCGCAGGAGAGGGTGAACAGTTCCTCGAAGACCGCTCGCCGCCGGGCCAGGGCCAGCGCCTCCTGATCCACGGGGAAGTGGAGGTTTTGGCAGGCGTACTCCATGGTACAAAGGGTATGCTCCTGCCGCACCGCGCCCGGCAGCTCGTCAGGCAAAAGTCCGGCGCAGTCCTCCACACACCGGAGGGCCAGTCCCGCCAGCAGGTTGTTGCTCACCCCGGCGGTGAGGGGGTAGACCGGCATAATGCGGCCGGTGAAGCGGATCCTGTCCTCCCGCTCGAAGACCGGGTTGGTCAGCTGCCGGCGGTTTCCCGCGCCCTCCACCCGGCCATAGAAGATATAGCTCTCCCCCGCCCGCAGGGCCCAGCGGACATAGTCCTGGTTGAAAAAGACCGCCTGGGCGGCTCCGGAGCCGTCCACGATCCTGCACTTGGTGATGTTGAGGCCCTTGCGGATATAGGAGACGCTGGGTGTCTCCGCCACCAGGGCGGACACGCACACCGGCTCCGCCTCCGGGGCCTGGGCGATGGGATAGATCTTGGTGCGGTCTTCATAGGCGCGGGGCCAGTAGGTCAAAAGATCGCCCACTGTCTCCAGGCCCAGCTTGGCCAGGGCCTTGGCCTTGGCGGGGCCGACGCCGGGAAAGGACTGAAGCGGGGTATCCAGCACCATCGCAGGCGCCTCCCTTCTGGTCGTTTTCTCTATCCTACCACAAAATCTCTGTTTGGACAACCGGCCCAGTGTCCCTTCTCTTTTGCAATTTCCCCTTTTTCTGTTGCAAAAATACCCTGGAACCAATATAATAGAACCCTACAGTCCAACATCTTGGAAAGGACGGGAAACCCTTTGAGCGAGAAGACCTTTCAAAAAGTGATGGTGGCCAACCGGGGAGAGATCGCCATCCGCATTTTCCGGGCCTGCTACGACCTGGGCTTGCGCACCGTAGCCATTTACTCCAACGAGGACACCTACGCCCTGTTCCGCACCCGGGCAGACGAGGCCTATCTTATCGGACAGAACAAAAGTCCCCTGGGCGCCTACCTGGACATCCCCGGCATCATCTCGCTGGCCAAGCGCCGGGGGGTGGACGCCATCCACCCGGGTTACGGCTTTCTCTCGGAGAACGCCGACTTTGCCCGGGCCTGCGAGAAGGCGGGGATCGCCTTTGTGGGCCCTCCCTCCGCCGTGCTGGCCCAAATGGGGGACAAACTGGCGGCCAAGGCCACGGCCATCGCCTGCGGCGTGCCCATCATCCCCGGCTCCACCCAGCCCCTGAAGGACGCCGATGAAGNGGTGGAAAAGGCCCTCAGCTACGGCTTCCCCGTCATTTTGAAGGCCGCCGCCGGCGGCGGCGGACNGGGGATGCGCCGGTGCGACAACCCGGAAGAGGTCAAGACCAACTTCCAGCTGGTGAAGAGCGAGGCCAAGAAGGCCTTCGGCAACGACGACATCTTTATCGAGAAATACCTGGTGGAGCCCAAGCACATCGAGGTACAGATCCTGGCCGACAGCTATGGCGGCGTGGTGCATCTGGGGGAGCGGGACTGCTCCCTCCAGCGCCGCTACCAGAAGGTGGTGGAGTTCGCCCCCGNCTGGAGCGTGCCTATGGCGGTGCGGGAAAAGCTGCGCGCCGACGCAGTGAAGATCGCCAGGCAGGTGGGATATGTCAACGCCGGCACTGTGGAGTTCCTGGTGGACAAGGACGGCGGTTATTACTTCATTGAGATGAACCCCCGCATCCAGGTGGAGCACACCGTCACCGAGATGGTCACCGGTGTCGACCTCGTCCGCTCCCAGATCCTCATCGCCCAGGGCTGTCCCCTCTCCGATCCCCGCATCGGCATGGCGAGCCAGGACGACCTGCGGGAGAGCGGCTACGCCATCCAGTGCCGGGTCACCACCGAGGATCCCGCCAACAATTTCGCCCCCGACACCGGGCGTATCACCTCCTACCGCTCCGGCGGCGGCTTTGGCGTCCGGCTGGACGGCGGCAACGCCTATACCGGCGCGGTCATCTCCCCCTATTATGACTCCCTGCTGGTAAAGGTCACCGCCTGGGACAACACCTTTGCCGGGGCCTGCCACAAGGCCGGGCGGGCCATCAGCGAGGAGCATGTCCGGGGGGTGAAGACCAATATCCCCTTTATTACCAACATCCTCACCCACCCCCAGTTCCAGGCCGGGGCCTGCCACACCAAGTTCATCGACGAGACACCCGAGCTGTTTGAGNTTGAGAACAGCCGGGATCGGGCCACCAAGGTGCTGCGCTATATCGCCGAGATCCAGGTGAAAAATCCCGACACCCAGCGCAAGCAGCTGGAGATCCCCCGGTTCCCCGTCCCCTCCCGGGCGATGAAAAAGGAGGACGGCCTCAAGGCCCTGCTGGACGAAAAGGGCCCTGAGGCGCTCAGCCGCTGGGTGCTGGAGCAGAAAAAGCTCCTCATCACCGACACCACCCTTCGGGACGCCCACCAGTCCCTTCTGTCCACCCGGATGCGCACCCGGGACATGGCCCTGGCCGCGCCGGGGACTGCGGAGATCCTGAAGGACTGCTTCTCCCTGGAGATGTGGGGCGGCGCCGCCTTCGACGTGGCCTACCGCTTCCTTCACGAGTCCCCCTGGGAGCGGCTGGACATCCTGCGTCAGGCCATCCCCAACATCCCCTTCCAGATGCTCCTGCGGGGCGCCAATGCCGTGGGCTATGCCAACTACCCGGACAACCTGGTGCGGGAGTTCATCCACCAGGCCGCACTCTGCGGCATCGACATTTTCCGCGTCTTCGACTCTCTCAACTGGCTGCCCGGCATGGAGGTGGCCATGGACGAGGTNCTCAAGCAGGGCAAGTTCTGTGAGNCCGCCGTGTGCTACACCGGCGACCTGGCCGACCCCAAGCACGACAAGTATGATCTCAAATATTATGTCAACCTCGCCAAAGAACTGGAGCGCCGGGGCGCCCATATGCTTTGCATCAAGGATATGTCCGGTCTTTTGAAGCCTTACNCCGCCAAGACTCTGGTGAAGGCCCTCAAANAGGAGGTGGGCATCCCCATCCACCTCCACACCCACGACACCTCCNGCAACCAGATCGCCGCCTATCTCATGGCCGCCGAGGCGGGAGTGGACGTGGTGGACTGCGCGGTGGAATCCATGTCCTCCGCCACCAGCCAGCCCTCCCTCAACGCCCTGGCCGCCGCCCTCCGGGGGCAGGAGCGGGACACAGGGCTCCCCTTTGCCCCTCTCCAGCGGCTCAGCGACTACTGGGCGGACGTACGCCTGCGCTATGGCCGCTTTGAAGGCGGCGTGACCAGTCCCTCCGCCGACATTTACCGCTATGAGATGCCCGGCGGCCAGTACACCAACCTGAAGGCCCAGGTGGAGAGCCTGGGCCTGGGCCACCGCTTCGACGCGGTGAAGGAGATGTACCGGGACGTAAATCTGATGCTGGGGGACATCGTAAAGGTGACTCCTTCCTCCAAGATGGTGGGTGACCTGGCCATCTTCATGGTGCAGAATGACCTGACGCCGGAGACGGTGGTGAGCCAGGGCGAGTCGCTGACATTTCCCGATTCTGTGGTGAGCTACTTCAAGGGCATGATGGGCCAGCCCGCCTGGGGCTTCCCCGAGGAGCTGCAGCAGGTGGTGCTCAAGGGAGAAAAGCCCATTACCTGCCGCCCCGGCGAGTTGCTGCCCCCTGTGGACTTCGCCGCGGCCCGCTCCGAGGTGGAGAAGTTCTATCCCGGCGCCAGCGACCGCACGGTGGTGTCCTGGTGCCTCTACCCCAAGGTGGTGGAGGAGTTCTGTCTCCACCGTCAGGAGTACGGCTATATCACCCGCATGGGCAGTCATGTCTTCTTTGACGGCATGGCTCTGGGGGAGACCAATCAGATCAGTATTGAGGACGGTAAGACCCTGGTGGTCAAGTACCTGGGTCTGGGCGACCTGAACGAGGACGGCACCCGCAACGTCCAATTCGAGCTCAACGGCATGCGCCGGGAGATCGCCGTAGACGATCCCTCCGCCGAAGCGCAGGTCAGCGTCACCCCCATGGCCGATCCCGCCGACAAGAGCCAAGTGGGCTCCTCCATCCCCGGTATGATCTCCAAGCTCAACGTGAAGGCCGGGGATGCGGTGAAGAAAAACCAAGTCCTGGCGGTCATCGAGGCCATGAAGATGGAGACCAGTGTGGTGGCCCGGATGGACGGNGTGGTGGAGNGGATCCTGGTCTCCGAAGGCNCTACGGTGAAGGCCGGCGAGCTGCTCATCACCATCAAATAAGATCCCCAGCGCAAGGCTTGATCTATTTTTCGAAAGGAGCATTTCCTATGGAAACTATCCTGAACCTCCTCCCCCTCACCGACGAGGAGCGGGCCGACTTCCTTGCCGCCGCACCCAATGACGACCATATCTTCTGCCCCGCCCCCGACCTGACCTTCACCCTGGACACCGCCTCCCTGGACAAGATCGCCCGGGCCACGGTGATCCTGGGCTGCGTCCCGCCCCACATGCTCACCGGGGCCACCGGTCTGAAGTGGCTCCAGACCNGGTCTGCCGGGGTCAACGCCTACCTGGAACCGGGCGCCCTGCCCCAGGGCGCCATGCTCACCTCTGCCGTGGGCGCTTACGGCCAGGCGGTCTCAGAGCACATGTTTGCCTCCCTCCTGTCCCTGTTGAAGCGCCTGCCCGCCTACCGGGATCACCAGCACGCCCGGGAGTGGATCGATGAGGGCCGGGTGAAGACCCTCACCGGAGCCACCGTCCTTCTCCTGGGCACCGGCGACCTGGGCAGCCACTTTGCGGGCCTGGTGAAGGCCATGGGAGCCCACACGGTGGGCCTCAACCGCCATCCCGACAAAGCCGTGGCCCATATAGACGAGCTCCACGCGCTCTCTGAGCTGGATGCCTGGCTTCCCAAGGCCGATGTGGTGGCCATGACCCTTCCCGAGACCCCAGAGACCATCCACCTGATCAACGCCGCCCGGCTCTCCCTCANGAAGCCCGACGCCATNCTCATCAACGCCGGCCGGGGCTCCGGCGTGGACTGCCTGGCCCTGGCGGAGACGCTGAAAGCCGGGAAACTCTGGGGCGCGGCGCTGGACGTCACCGAGCCGGAGCCTCTCCCCGGCGATCACCCCCTCTGGGACTGCTCCAATCTGGTGCTCACCCCCCACATTGGCGGCGGTGACCACCTGCCCCAGACCGTGCGGAACATTGTCCACATCGCCCTGGACAACCTGCGCCGCTTCAACGCCCATGAGGCCCTTCGCAACCGGGTGCTTTGATTCCCTTGGTTTCGCCTGCAAAAAATGATACCCTCCTGGTAAAAACTACCAGGAGGGTATTTTTATGCGGCGTATCCTTGCCTGTCTTCTTGCGCTGTCCCTCTGTCCGCTCCCCGCCCGGGCCGCAGAGACGGTGACCCGGGGCGGCTTCGTCCTCCTGCTGTGGGAGGCCGCCGGCGGCGTGCCCTTTGACAAGACCGCCCACCCCTTTACCGACATTTCAGAGGACGGCGTGGCCCAAGCGGTGGCCTGGGCCTATGAAGAGGGCCTGGTTCAAGGTGTGGGCGGCAACCTTTTCGCCCCGGAGCGGCCCCTGAGCCGGGAGGAGTGCGCCCTTCTCCTGCGCCGCAATGACGCCCTGTGGGGCCGGGAAGACTGGGCCGGAGACGGGGCGGCGGCCTGCAATGACTGGGAGGATATCTCCCCCTGGGCAGACGACAGCCTTTACCGGGCCTGCGTCACCGGNCNGCTGCCCTGGCGGGANGGCCGTCTGGCTCCACGGGAGCCGGTAANAGCGGAGGAGGCCAGAGCGTATCTCTCCCCATGGCTTCCGTAACAAAAAAACGCCCCCGGCGGATCATCTCCGCCGGGGGCGTTTTGGTGGGAACAAGGGCCTTATTTCACCAGNTTTTCCAGGGTNTCCCAGTTGNAGCCGCCTTCCTCGATGGCGCCCCATGTATGGAACCGATCTTCCACCATCTGCCAGGTAACATACCAGTAGACGTAGTTCACCTGCAAATGGGCGGGGAGGATCTCCTCAATGATCTTCCGCAGCTGCTTGAAGCCCTCCGGAATACCAGGCACATCGGGAAACCGCNCCTCCACCACGCCGGGGTTCCCGGTCTCGCTGACCTGGGCGTTAAGGCCGCAGCCTTTCAGATTGTCGTTGATGGCCGCCAGAGTGAAGCTGTCTCCCCCGATGCGCAGCAGCGCCGCCAAAGCCGCTCTTCGGGCGGGAGCCGTCTCCGCCACCGGCCGGTGGATGAGAAGGCTCTCCAGCCGCTCCAATCCTTCCCCCTCCGCCGTATCCAGCATGGCCTCCCGCTCCAGATCGCTGAGGGCGTCGCTCACCTCATCCAGCGCCCGCCCCTCTCCGGCCAGCTCTCCGGCGGTGTAGATCCCCTGCCGGCTGTATGGCCCCAGGGGCAGCAGCAACTCCCAAAGCTGCTGAGCATGGCTCATGCCGTCACCTCCACCGTCAACGTCTCCATCTGGGGCAGCNCTCCGTCCGCCACCGCTATATCAGCCGCGGGGGCAGTGATAACGCAGTTGGCGACCCCATCCCGGCCAAAGACCAGCTGGTAGAGCTGGGCTACCAGCACATCCTGGCTCAGCCGCTCTCCGGAAAAGAAATCCCGCAGCGCCTGCTCCACATCGGCCTTCACCTTCTCCAGCCGCGTCTCGTCCGCGGCNTTTACTTCCACGGTCACGTCCACNGGCTTCACCGTGGGGGCCTTTACNGCCACATCCACAGCGATCTCCCGCAGCTGCCGGAAGTGGTCGNCNAGCGCCTCCAAAAGCTCCNCTCCCGGCAGACCGCTCATGGCGGAGACCACCACATCCACCGTCCCAATGCCCCGGTTCCGGGGCAGGACAGTGGCGGCGGCCACCTGCTCAAAGGACAGGGCCGTCTGCTCGTAAAAGGCGGCGTTGGCGCCGTTAGGCATCCGCCGATAGGTCTCCAGCACCCNGGCGCGCAGACTCTCGTCGCTCTCCTCGTCCGCGCCGCCCGTAAAGGCCGCGGCGTTGACGCACCGGCTCACCCCCACCGGCGGCACAGCCATGGCGAGGATGCTTCCGGCGGGTACATTTCCCGCCGTTCCGGCCTCCACCGCCCGGGAAAACACTTCCACCGATGTGGCCCCGGCGGGCAGCACCGCCGCTTCCGCCGTCTCAAACCGCACCAGTCCCGCCGTAGTGCACACCGTCCCCGCCGGGATGATCAGATCGGCTCCCGCGGCGGTGTCCACCGAAAAACGGATCATGCCCTCCGCCGGCAAGGCGCCGCGCCGNTCCAGCGCCCGCAGGGCGGCGTGGCGGTCAAGCCACTCCCCCTGGGCCGTCTGGGGAAAACACTGCCGGGCAAGCCAGTCGGTCTGGACATAGAGCCCGTAGACCTGGGCCGCCACGGCGTAGAGCTTCACCGACAGATCGCTCACTGCCGAGGCCTCCATCCCTGTCTCCTCCCGAAACACCGAGAGCATCTCGTCATAGATCTCCTCAATGGTCTTCATCCTAACCCGCTCACCTCCACTGTTGCCGTCAATGCCTCCCCATGCCAGAGCAGCCTCACCGTCAGCATCCCCCGGTCTCCCTCCTGGGTCAGATTGACGGCGTCTACTGTCACGTCCTCATCGGCAAGGGCCTCCGCCACATATTGCCCCGCCAGGGCCTCCCGCTCCCCCGCCGGGGCCCGGCCCAGCAAGTGGAGCCTGCTGCCCAGCTCCGGCAGAAAGGGAAAACTCCCCCGCCGCACCGTAAGTTTCCAGAGGGCCCGCTCCAGCAGTTCCTGCGCCCCTTGGGCGCTCTGGAACCCACCCTTTTCATCCGGGACATAATCCCCCGCTCGTAAGATCAGCGCCATTGCTTCTACCCCTCCCTGTCATCCGGGGGCGGCGGCCCCACCTGGGTGCCGTTGACCACCAGCAGTCCTGTCACAAAGACCGTGCCGTCCAGCCCCAGGCGCAGACTACACTTTCGGCCGGTAATGAGCACCTCTCCGGGTTTCACAGTGCCTTCTACCGGAACGCCCACGGCACAAGGCTTCTCTCCGCTCTCGCCCGTCTTGAGCACCAGCACCTCGTCTCCCAGCTCCGGCGCCCAATGGTAGCCGCCCGGGGCGTATACCGTCACGCCCCGGCGCTCTCCCTCCAGCCACACTCCGGCGCTCTGCCCCGGCACCGTCACCGTCCCGGTCAGTGCGCCGCCACGGCCGTCCCGCCGCGGCCGTCTCGAAAGCCACATTCTCCTCACCCCAAAGTCAGTTTTACGCCGGTTCCGCTGCCATCCATCACGGCCTCGGTCTCCCGCACCGTCCACGTCCCCGTCAGAGCCGGCCGGGTCAAAGCCAGCTCCACCCGGTCTCCCGGTTCACAGAACCAGCTCCCCGGCAGCTTCACCTCCACCCGAAACCGCTCCTCAGCGGAGCGATCCAGCTGGAACTGCCCGGAATAGCGCATCGCTTGATAGGCGCTCTTTCCCGGCATCGTGATCACCCGCCGGCACCGCCCTCCCTGGCGGGCAAAGTCCTCATTCACCAGCCGCTGGGTGCCCAGCCTTCCCCGGTCGCGCACCAGGATCTCGGAATACACCCCATACCGCCGATCCCGCCAGCGAACACCGGTAACGCCGCTGCGGTCGTCGATGGTCAGCCGCTGCCCCCGCACCGCTCCATCCACAAAGAGGTTCCCCCTCACGTCAAAGCGGGGTTGTATTCCTCCGTGGTACCGGGCAAAGTCGTAGAGCACCTGCCATTCGCTGGCGCCCGTCTNCACCGAAAAGTCCGGCACCGGCGGAAAGGAGGCTATATAGCTCACCTGTATCCCATAGGGCTCCACATGATCGTGCAGAATATCGGCCAGGGTGGCCACCTGGTAGTCCTGCCCCTCCGCTTCGTTGTCCAACAGCAGGGCCGCCAGGCCCCGGCCGGAGAGGAAGAGCTCGCCGCCTGCCTCTCCCCACCCCAGCTCATACTCGTCCAAAAGTCCGGTGAACCGCCGCGCGCCATCCTCCTCCACGATCAAGCGCCAGGCGCTTTCCAGCAAGGGCTCCAGCCCACTGTCCCAGATGCAGCGCCCCTCAAAGCTGTCGCAGGGTACGCTCTCCGTGCGCTTGAGCTTCCATGCCGTAAAGGGCGGCAGGTCGATCCTGCCGCCCCCGGCGGTGAGCAAATATCCTGTCATCATTGCAGCCGCACCCTCTCTCCCGGGTATATCAGGTTNGGGTTTTTGATCTGGGGGTTCAGGGCAATGACCTCCGTCACTGTTTTACCATAGCGCTGGGCAATGTTCCAAAGGCACTCTCCCTTGGCCACCGTGTGCCACAGCTCTTCGGCTGTCCCGGCGCTCTGTGTCACCGCCGCCGCCCCCCCGCCATTGTAGGTAAGCGCGCTTCTGGCGTAGGGCTGATAGCCGTTGTAGCCCTCCCAAAAGGTAAATGTGTATCTGCACCATCATGTCCCCCGATGCCAGCAGGGTGTTCATCTCATAGGGGTCAAACTGGGCCCAGAAGTCCACCAGTTCGTTATAGGTCAGCTTCCCGGCGGTGCCGCCCATGGGAGCAGTGCCCACCTGGAAGCTCTCGGCGGCGTTCCCATTACCGTCCCCATTCTCAATGACCTGGATGGCGTCCTCCAGCAGATTCCGGCTGATGTATGCGCCGATCTGCCGCAGGGTCACAGAAAACAGATCCAGCTTCTGATAACGAATGGCCTCGTAGGGTGCCACCAGCATCCGGCCCCGCTTGTGGAGCTTGACCATATTCCCCTGGGCCTTGATCATGGTCTGGGGGATGGCCGCCCCCGCCTCCACCCGGCGCAGCTCCTTCTCGCTGCCGCCAGCGGCAGAGGAGATGGAGCGGTAATCCATGCCGTCGATGTGGGTCTCCGCGGCCACGATGGAGGGCAGCACATTGTTCTCCTCCATGCCCTGCCACACGCTGCGGCTCACATACTCCGGAAACAGGACGGCGGATTGGGCGGACTGGAAAAACTTGTCCACCACGTCGCTGCCGGTGCCCTTGACCCTGATGTCAAACCGCTTGAGCTGCCGCTGATAGGCGTCCAGCCCCTCCAGAGCGGTGCCCTTATATCGCTCCGAGGGATCCTCGCTCTCCAGCACGGCGGTAAAGCTCTTCCCCGCCACGCCGTACATTCCCTTCTCCAGCTTCAAATTGTCAAACTGATAACTCATCTGCCCGTACCTCCTCACATTTTGATGGTGACGCTGCCGTCCCCGGCGGCCACCACCAGATACTCCTGGCTCTTATCGCCGCTGGCGGCCTTTTTCACGCCGCCCTTTCCGTCTGCCGTCAGGCTCACATGACCCGCCGCCACCGTCTTGTCCTCACACTTCACCTGGGCCAGTCCGGTCACCTGCACCGAAGCGCAGCCCTCCCGGACGGCCTCGGCCACGCCGCAGAACCGCTCCCCGGCAGCGCAGCTGTCCACAGCGGAGTCCCAGCTCAGCTTCACCACCTGCCCCGCCTCTACGCCCTCGCCGGCATAGAAGGTGGCTGTCACCGCTCCGATCCCCTCAAACGAAACCTTACCAGTCATACCCTGCTCCTCCTCCATCAAAAATGTTATACCAAAAAGGCCCCGTCCCTCTCAGACGGGGACTCCTTGACCGCCATGTATGTCAGCTGCGCGCCCCCGGCCCACTTTTTTTCTCCCTTTTGGGAAAAGAGGCTCTTCAGCGCTTTCAGCTCCTCCTCATTCAGCTTCCCGGCAATGGAGCGGGCCACCACCGCGTCCAGCTCCGGCGCGCATACCGCCCCCAGCCGGATCACTTCGGCCCTAAGCTCCTCCAGATACCGCCGCCCCAATCCTGCGGCCTTCTCCAGCTCCTCCAGCTCCCGGCAGGTCTCCGGCCTCTGGCGGGCCAGCTCCTTCAGGCCGGGCCCCATGCCCTTCATGACCCCGGCCCGCCGCTGGGCAGGCACCGCCACAAACGACCACTCATAGGCGTCCTTAGNCCCAGTCAGCTCCGCCCAGCAGAGCTTGCCGTTGTATGTACGTCCCTTCACGTGGTCGCACGTTCCCAGCTCTTCGCCGCAGATAGAGCAAACCGCCCTCTCCACCGCGCAACCCACACTGACCTCTTTCTTGATGCCCCCCTCGATCTGTGCGATGAGCTCTGCATTGCCCTCGGTGCGAAGCATGTAGGCCCACCCCTTCAGATAGCAGGCCGGGTCCCCCGCCCGGGTCAAACCGGGCTCCTCCACCACCTCAGTTTTGTAGATGCGCGCGCTCTGTCCCTGGGTCGACCAGTTGTGGTCAAAAATACCGCTCTTNCCCACAAACATCTCGCCCAGCGCCTCCAGTGTCTGTCTGGGAAACCGCTCCCACTCCCGGTCCACCTCATTGTCGCAAAGACGTACCGTGAAGGTGTAGACCTCCTCTGCCGTCAGCTCTTTTCGAGCCAGGGCGTTGATGCGCGAGAGCTCCTCACCGCTCACCGGGCACCCGCCCCCGGCATTTGCCTCCTTTATGANCCTCATTCCGTCTCCTCCCTCTCTGCTCTCAGCTGTTCCGCCTGTTCATGGTACAGCTCCGCCCTGGCTTCCTCCACCAAGTCCTGGAGCGTAATGTCCTCCCAGTCCACCTCTACCTTCCCGGCGTAGCCGTGAAGCCGCATCCATGTCTCGCAGATCCGCTCCACCACCGGAGTCAGCATCCGCCGCAGGGCGGTGATCTCGCTGGTCATCATGTCGGCCTGCTGGGCGCTCATCCGCTCGGTAGACGACCAGGACAGTCCCAGCAAAAAAGGCGGTATGCCCGTCTTGGCCAAAAGCTGCTCCAGGATCTGCCGCACCGGGGCCTNGCTGTCCAGGATCTGTCCANCCGCCCCGNTGACCTTGATCTCCACATCACCCACAGCCACAAAATCCCGCACGTTTCCGCTCTTCCCGGCTTGCATGGCCGCCGACCACTCCCTGGCGATCTCCTCGCCCCGCTCCCGGGCCCAGTGGGCGTCCCCCTCGCCGGGTCTATACACCACGGCGAACCGGGCATTGCCCATCCGCTCCCANTTGACGCCTACCGCCTGATAGATCTTCAGCAAAATGCCCGTCAAAAAGGGCATGGAGCGCATCAGGGACACCCCGTAGGGCTCGTTCACTTCCGGCTGATAGGGGGTAAACAGAAGCAGCTCCTGCCGGGGCAGTTCCTCCACCGTCCCGTCCCCTCTCCGGGCGCAGATGGTGAACTCCAGCGGGCTCTCTCCCTCCTTGAAGACCACCCGGGCCGGGTCGGCGCACAGCAGGGCCTCCACCTCCCGGCCCTCCCAGTCCACCACGATCTCTCCCACTCCCCGGCCGCACACCAGCATGGAATCCAGGTAAGTGTCCAGAAAGGCCTGAAGCCCCCGCTGCCCCCGGCCGGTGTTCACCGAGCGCAGAAACTCCTCCAGTTCCTCCTGTCCCTCCTGTACCGTGACCCTGACCCCTCCGGCCAGCCGCACCAGCTTCCCGATGGCGGCGTCCACTAGGGGCACCCCCTCCCGGATGGCCCGGTACAGCGCGATCTCTCCGCTTCTCAGCGGCACATACCCGTCCAGCGCGCCGAAGGGGTGTCTCTCCCCCTCCCGAAGCTGTACCGCCGGAACCGCCGCTGTCTTTTTCCGTTCAAACCACTTCATCCTTCCACTCCTTCCCTTCCTACCATCCCGTCCGCTCCACGCCGAAGCCGCCGATGAACTGTTCCGTCCTCCCCAGACTCACCGCGAAATAGCGGNTGTCGTCCATTGCGTGATCGTTTTTCTTCACCACCCGGTCTCCCACTGCCCGCTCATCCCAGTGGTAGAGGGAAAACTCCCGAATGGCGTCCTCACATCCCTCGCAGATGACCAGCTTCCTCTGCCGCAGCAGGTCGGCTGTGACCCGGATGCCGGAGAGCACCTCGTTTTCCGCCGGACAGACCTTCCACCCCCGCTGCCGCAGGGCCGTCATAAAGCTGGCCGCCGAGGGATCCACCACCACCCGCTCGATGGGCCNCCCTGCCGCCAGAGCCTCCAGATCGGCCGCATACTCCAGAACGGTCTTCTGTCGTNCCTCTTTCCGGGAATCATAATAGAACTCCTTCACCCGGTACCAGACCTCGCCCTGTCTTCCCCAAAGTCCCATAGACATGGGGTTCACTGTCCCGTAATCGCAGGAGATGCGCCACTGCTCCACCTCCCCCGCCGGCACGCTTTCCACCATGCCCCNGTCAAAAAANTCGTATACCAGCCCCNGCNCGCCTACCCACTGTCCCAATATGTACCGCCGGTAGAAGTTCCCCTGGAAGCTGCGTTCGTACCGCTCCAGCACCGCGGGGCTCAAAGAGGGGTTGTCCCTCATGGTGAACCTCACCCGCAGGGCCCGTCTGTCCTCCGCCCTGCTCACCCACTCGCGGTAAAACCAGTGCTCCGGACTGCCCGGATTGCAGGAAAACCAAACCTTTGCCCCCTCCACGGAACACCGGGCCACCGTCTGCTCTACCAGTGACCGGGGCAACAGCACCACCTCGTCCAGCAGCGCCCCCGCCAGGGTCGCCCCCTGAATGATATCCGCGCTGTTCTCTCCCATGCCGCCAAAGAGGTAAAAGGTGTTCTCCCGTCCGCCGAAACGTACCTTCAGGGTATTTTGGCTCTTTATCTCCCGGACAGAGAATCCCAGCTCCTTTAATACGGGCCTCAGCCGGCTGATCAGGTTGCGCCGCAGGGCTCCCATGGTCTTTCCGCACAGGGCGAACTGCTCCCCCTGGAACCGCTTCATGGCCCAGCAGAAAAAGGACAGCCCCATACAGAAGGTCTTGCCGCTGCGGATCGCCCCCTCACAGATGACGGCGTCCCAGTCCCGCCACGGAGAGGCGTCGCACCACCAATCCATCACCTGTCTCTGCTTGTCTGAAAAAGTCTGAACCGACAATCAGCTCTCCCCTTTTTCCCTCTTGGCGCTCTTCTCCAGCGCCCGATAAAGNTGATCCGCCTGGGGCGACTCCATATGCTCCGCCAGCCACTTCAGGGTCTCCACCCTATCGATGAACTTCAGCTCTACCGCCCCGTCGCCGCTGCGCTTGATCTCTTTTACCGCCGACAGATCCAGCCCCTTGATAAGCTCCATCTCGTCCTCACCAATAAACGCCAGGCGTATTGCGTCATTGACGGGGCTCTGGGCCAGTTTTTTGATCTTCTCCAAGACCTTTTCTCGGTTCTCCATCCGGGCCGCCCCCTTTCACCTCCCCCGTTTTGCCCCGTTTTTGTTTCATGTCCGCATACAAATAGAGACGGCCTCTTTTCTTCCCGGCCCAAACTTTTTCCAGGTTCTTATGGAAACTTTGGAAAATCATCTTTACATTTTTTACATTATGGTGCTATAATGACAATGTATTTTTGCGTACTGTCCAGGAAACTGGTTACAATAGATTTTGGCCGGGATCCTTTCCGGCCCTACAACATTCCTCGAAACTGTGTGTTTTCAAGGGATATGAGCAAGGGAGCTGCTTATATTTTGACGAAATATGTGATTCGCGGCGGAAAGCCGCTTTTCGGTGCGGTGGACATCTCCGGCGCCAAAAACGCCGCAGTGGCTATCCTCCCCGCCGCCCTTTTGGTAGACGGCGTCTGCCGGATCGAAAATGTNCCCCAAATCAGTGACGTGACCCTCATTTTGAATATCCTTCAGGAGCTGGGCGCCGATGTGCGGACGATCANCCGCACCACGGTGGAGATCGACTGCTCCCATATCCGTAACGCCATGGTGCCCGATACCCTGGCCCGGAAGATCCGCGCCTCTTATTACTTTATCGGCGCGATGCTGGGCCGCTTTGGCTCCGCCCAGGTAGCTCTGCCCGGCGGCTGTGACTTTGGCGGCCGTCCCATTGATCTGCATATCAAGGGCTTTGTGTCCATGGGCGCCGAGGTGGACGTAAAGGGCGGCCTTATCCGTGCCACGGCCGAAAACGGCCATATGGTGGGCACCACCGTCTACATGGACATGTCCTCCGTAGGTGCCACCATGAANATCATGCTGGCTGCTGTCCTGGCCGAGGGCACNACCGTCATTGAAAACGCCGCCAAAGAGCCCCATATCGTAGATCTGGCCAATTTCCTCAACTCCATGGGAGCCTCCATCATGGGTGCCGGCACTGACGTTATCAAGATCCGCGGTGTGGATCATCTCTCCGGCGGCAGCTATTCCATCATCCCCGACCAGATCGAGGCAGGCACCTATATGGCCGCCGTCACCGCCACCGGCGGTGAAGTCCTCATTAAGAACGTGATCCCCAAGCACCTGGAATGCATCACCGCCAAGCTCATCGAGATGGGTGCGGAAGTAGAGGAGATGGACGACGCCGTCCTTATCCGCCGCAACCGTCCTCTGGAGCGCACCAATATCAAGACTCTGCCCTACCCCGGCTTCCCCACNGATATGCAGCCNCAGGTGGCCGCCTGTCTGTGTCTGGCCCAGGGTACCAGCGTCCTCACCGAGGGCGTGTGGGACAACCGTTACCGTTATGTGGACGAGTTCCGCCGTATGGGCGCTCAGATCCAGGTAGACGGTAAGATCGCCGTCATCGAGGGCGTCAGCCAGCTCACCGGCGCCGCCGTGGAGGCCTGCGACCTCCGGGCCGGGGCCGCTCTGGTCATCGCCGGCCTTGCCGCCCAGGGCTCCACCGAGATCAGCCAGGTGCGCCACATTGAGCGCGGCTATGAGGACATCGTCCGCAAGCTCTCCGGCATCGGCGNGGATATCCGCGTGGTCGTGACCCCCGACGAGGCCAAGGCTGCCCAGGTGGGCTGAATCCCGTCGATTTTGAGCGGCAGCTTTGCTGCCGCTTTTTTGATGCGGTCACTCCCTCCCCCCAGCGGCAAAGACCTATCTCTTACATATAAAGGAGCCAACACATGGAGCTTCGAACCTTAGCCAGCGGTTCTTCCGGCAACTGCGCCCTTCTCTCCCACCAGGGCGCCCACCTGCTTATCGACGCCGGCGTCTCCTGCCGCCGGATCACCACCGCTCTGGATATCTGCGGAATAGACCCCCGGTCTCTCTCCGCTATCCTCATCACCCACGAGCACTCCGACCACATCGCCGGTCTCGCCACTCTGATGAAAAAGTACCGTCTGCCTGTCTATACCAGCCCCGGCACCGCCCGGCAGCTGTGCTACCGTATCGCCGCCATAGAGGATGTCCTCCATCCCGTCTCCCCCAGTGACAGCTTCGACCTGCCCCCCTTCCATATCACCGCCTTCCCCACCCCGCACGACGCCGCCCAGTCTATGGGCTTTACCTTCGAAGCGGCGCATCGTACGGCCNCCCTGGTCACTGACCTGGGCCATGTCACGCCGGAAGTCCTCTCCGCCGTGTCGGGGGCCCACCTGCTGGTCTGCGAGAGCAATCACGACGTGGACTGGGTGCTCTCCGGCCCCTACCCCTATCCCCTNAAGCGGCGCATCCNCGGCGAGCAGGGCCANCTCTCCAATGAGGCCGGAGCCCGTCTGGCTCTGACNTGTGTGGAGCAGGGGGCCAAGACCGTCCTTCTGGCCCACCTTTCCGCTGAGAACAACACCCCCGCTCACGCCCTGATGACGGCGGAAACCATCTTCCGCGCCGCAGGCATAGATTCCCATCGGGANGTACTTTTGGCCGCCGCCCNCCGANATGAACTCTCTCCCCGATATGAGGTGTGACCCGTGGTAAATGTGCATATCATCTGCGTGGGCAAGCTGAAGGAAAAATTTTTTGCCGACGCCGCGGCGGAATATGTCAAGCGGCTGGGCGCATACTGCCGTCTGCAGATCACGGAGCTCGCCGAGGAAAAGCTGCCCCAGAACCCCTCCCCGGCCCAGATCGACGCCGCCCTCGCCAGGGAAGCCGCCGCCATCCGCGCCAAGATCCCACCCCACTCTCAGATCACCGCCCTGTGCGTGGAGGGCCGTATGCGCTCCAGTCAGGAGCTGGCCGCCAAACTTCGGGGCAGTGTCTGGGGCGACGGCGCCGCCAAGCGTCTGGTCTTCCTCATCGGTGGCTCCTATGGCCTGGACGAAGCGCTGAAACAGGAGGCCGGCGACCGTCTTTCCATGTCCCCCATGACCTTCCCCCACCACCTGTTCCGTGTCATGCTCTTAGAGCAGCTTTACCGCGCCTTCAAGATCAACGAGGGCTCCGCCTATCACAAATAACGCCTTCCACAGGCTTCCAAGCCCCGGCGCGGCCGGGGTTCTCTCTTTTTTATGGAACTTCCCCAAATCTCTATTGAACCACGCCCCCTCTTTGTGCTATAATTACAGTACCAAATTATGGAATGGAGGTCGTTTCCCATGTCCTATCGTGATACTTACGAAAAATGGCTCGCCTCTCCCGCGCTTAGCGAGGCCGAGAGGGCTGAACTCAAAGCCATCTCCAACGACGACAAAGAGATCGAATCCCGTTTCTNNGCCCCTCTGGAATTCGGTACCGCCGGTCTCCGGGGCACGATGTGCGTAGGTCTGCACCAGATGAACGTCCACGTGATCCGTCATGCCACCCAGGCCTTTGCCGAGGTCATCCTGGCCGAGGGGCCGGATGCGGTGAAGAAGGGCGTGGCCGTCTGCCATGACTGCCGCAACCATGGCCGGGAGTTTGCCGAGGAGGTCTGTTCCGTCATGGCCGGCAACGGCATCCCCACCCGCATCTTCGACGCCCTGCGCCCCACTCCGGAGGTCTCCTTNGCCATCCGGGAGTATGGCTGCATCGCCGGCGTCAACGTCACCGCCAGCCACAACCCCAAGGAGTATAACGGCTATAAGGTCTACTGGGCCGACGGCGCCCAGCTCCCCCCCCACCATGCCGACGCCATCGCCAAGAAAATGGGTGAGATCGACATTTTTGACGGCATCAAGCGCATGGACTACGCCGAGGCCGTAAAAGCCGGCTTGGTCACCATCATGGGCGGGGAGACCGACGAAAAATTCCTTGCCAATGTCATGGGCCAGGCCACCGATAAGGCCGTGGTGGCCAAGGTGGCCGATCAGTTCAAAATGGTCTATACCCCCTTCCACGGCACCGGCCACAAGCTCATCCCCGAGGCTCTGAAGCGTCTGGGCATGAAGCACGTCATCTGCGTACCGGAGCAAATGGTGCTGGACGGCAACTTCCCCACGGTGGTCTCTCCCAACCCGGAGAACCCCGAGGGCTTTGCCCTGGCCATCGAGCTGGCCGACAAGGAGGCGGCCGACTTCATCCTGGGCAGTGACCCTGACGCCGACCGCATCGGCCTCATGGTGCGGGGCAAGGACGGCAAATTTATCGTCCTCACCGGCAACCAGACCGGCGTTCTCCTTCTGGACTATGTCATCGGCNCCAAAAAGCGTATGGGCACGCTTCCCGCCAATGCCGTGGCCCTGAAAACCATCGTCACCACTGAGATGGCCCGCAAGGTCTGCGAGGTCAACGGCGTGAAGATGTTCGACACCTTTACCGGCTTCAAGTTCATGGCGGAAAAGAAAAACGCCCTGGAGGAGGCCGGCGAGGGAAAGGTCATCTTATCCTACGAGGAGAGCTACGGTTACATGCTGGGCGACTACGTCCGGGATAAGGACGCCGTCACCGCCTCTCTGGTGGCCTCCGAGATGGCCGCCTGGTATTACGACCGGGGCATGACCCTCTACGACGCCCTCCAGGAGCTCTATGNCAAGTACGGCGATTACCAGGAGAAGACCCTGAACCTGNTCATGCCCGGCCTGGATGGCCTGCAAAAAATGGCCCAACTCATGGCCGACCTGCGCGCCCAGCCCCCGGTGGAGATCGCCGGCGTGGCAGTCAAGGAGCAGAAGGACTACAAGGACGGCTCCGTGGTCACAGTCTCCTCCGGCGCCAGAGGCCAAATGGAGCTCAAGGGCTCCAACGTCCTGCGTTATGAGCTCTCCGACGGCACCAGCCTCATCGTCCGTCCCTCCGGCACCGAACCCAAGGTGAAGGTCTATATCCTCACCAGCGGCGCCTCCAAAGCCGAGTGCACCGACAAGGTGGCCAAGTACGCCGCCTGGGCAGAGACCCTGAAAAAGTAAATCGTACCACTCTATCAGCGGCCCGGCCTTCCAAAAAAGGCCGGGCCTTTTTGCGCTTTTTACCCATTTTTCGCTCGCTTTTACGCAGTAAATTGCGACTGTGATTTCTCTCCGGTCTACCAAATGTCTACCAAAATCCCCCTTCAAACCGCTGTCCCCCANTGGCTTCAAAAATTACCAATATTTGGTGTCTACCAGATGTCTACCATCGTCACTTTTCCGGCCAGGAAACGCTGTTTCCCGGCCGTTTTTTATGCTTNTCCTCACTTTTGCGGCCGCACCAGTGGTGTCATACTTGGAAAGCAACAGAAAAAGTCCTTATTTTTCAAGGCTTTCAAGCGACAAACTTCGTCAAAATAAAAAAGGAGGAACAATCCATGAACAACCTCAAGCGCGTCCTCAGCCTGGGTCTCGTGGGCACCATGCTTGCCGGCATGATGGTCATGGGCGCCAGCGCCNCGGAGTTCACGGACGGCGAGAAGATCGAGCACGCCGACGNCGTGAGCACTCTGGTTGCCCTGAAGATCGTCGACGGCAAGCCCGACGGCAGCTTCGATCCCGAGGGCAATGTGACCCGTGCCGAGATGGCCAAGATGATCGCCACCGCCATGAACGGCGGCAACGAGGCCAACACCGGCGTAAAGACCAACCCCACCTTCACCGACATCAAGGGCCACTGGGCGGAGAGCTACATCGAGTACTGCTCCGACATGAAGATCATCTCCGGCCGCGGCGACGGCACCTTCGATCCCGGCGCCAACGTCACCGGTCTCGAGGCCACCAAGATGGTCCTCACCGCCCTGGGCTACGCCGCTGACGCCTATCAGCTCACCGGCGCCACCTGGGCCACCCGTACCGACGAGCTGGCCCGTCAGGCCAGCCCCAAGCTGTACGAGGATCTGGAGACTGTCATGATGGCCAATGCCGCCACCCGTGACACCGCCGCCCAGCTCATCTGGAACGGCCTGCAGAACACCACCAAGCAGGTTCGTCCCACCACCGGCGTGAACACCGGCTCCATCGAGTGGACCTACGAGGACGGCCAGATGATGCTCACCGAGCGTTACGGCGCCCAGATCTTCGAGGGCACCTTCGAGGGCAACTACAACACCAGCGCCACCGGCGCTGCNAAGGGCGAGATCCAGANNANGGGCCGCCTGCGCGGCGCTGCCGAGGTGGCCGCCAACGGCACTCCCATCAGCCCCACCACCGCCAACTTCCCCTCCGATCTGGACATCTCCTTCATCGGCGAGAAGTTCAAGGTCATCTTCAAGGATGGCAACGGCGGCCNGAAGAACGCCCCCGATAAGAANGANACCATCTACNGCGTGTTCAACATGGACGAGACCAAGGTCTACCGCATCACCAAGGGCGACCTGCAGGACGCCAAGGACGAGGTCAATAACGGCCGCATCAAGTTCGGCGACGTACTCTACGACGTGGCCGGCGTAGATGAAAACGACAAGGCCGTGATCTGGAACTACGGCAATACTGCCGACACCCTCGGCTCCACTGTCCACGGCTCCGCCGCTGACGCCACCAAGGTCGAGTTTGCCACCTGGATCAACACCGCCGCCAACGGCCTGCGTGTGAAGTCCACCGACACCATCAAGTTCATCACCGACGACAACGGCGCCATCTGCAAGGCTTACGTTGAGACCTGGACTCCCTCCACCGTCCTGTCCAAGACCAGCAGCAAGGTTCAGCTGGAGGGCGTGGGCTCCAAGGATCTGGAGAACGTCCGCTTCGTGGGCGATGAGGCCGGCAAGGACGACCTGGTCGCCACCGCCGCCTTCTACAACGGCTCCAACGCTGAGCAGCAGGTGAAGAAGCTCACCACCGTCGAGGGCAAGATCGAGGCCAAGGACGGCGACAAGCTGCGCATCGACGGCACCTGGTACGACAAGTCCGCCAACTTCAAGGCTCTCAGCGACTACGCCACCACCACCTTCAACGTGGGCGACGAGTACAAGCTGGTTCTCGAGGGCGAGAAGTACTACGTGGCCGGCGNCACCATCTCTGCCGAGACCGACTTCGCCATGGTTCTGCGCACCCAGAAGGGCATCACCGACCAGGTCAAGCTGCTCCTGGCCGACGGCTCTGAGAAGACCTTCTCCGTGCACAAGGATTCCACCGTTCAGGTCGTCAGCCAGAGCCCCAGCGGCAACAACATCCTGATCGCGCAGGATTCCGACGCCGTCATGGTCAAGTACGAGACCCTGCGCAACGGCACCGAGGTCAAGATGACCCTGGTCGCTCCTGTGACCGATGGCAGCGCTGCCACCACTCACGCCTTCAACAAGAACACCAAGGTTCTGACCACGATCAACGGCAGCAATCCTGCTGTGACCCAGGTGGTTTCCGCCGACGCCATCGCCTTCATCTACTTCAACGATACTCAGGATTCCACCAACAGCAAGTGGAAGGTGTTCAACGCCAACACCACCAGCTCCATTAACGCCAAGGATCAGACCGCGGCCTATGTGGGCACCAAGAGCGACAAGGTGGCCGCCTTTGCTCTGACCACCACCACCATGCCCACCGGCGCCGGCGACAGCAGCCGCTACGGCTTCGTCACCGGTAAGGTGGAGACCACCTACGGCTCTGACAACGAGAAGGGCACCGAGTTCACCGTTTGGAACGGCGACGAGAGCGACACCGTCCTGGTGGAGGGCACCTCCGCCGTGACCAAGGGCGCTTTCGTGAAGTACACCATCAGCGACAGCGCCATCTCCAGCACCGAGTTCGAGGCTCTGACTCCNAGCGCCGTCAAGGTGAAGGAGCACGACACCGCCCGTAAGCTGGTCATCATCACCACCGAGACCTACGGCGTCAACGGCGTTATTGCCGGCACCGACACCTCCTACCGCATGAATGACGACACCGTGATCATCGGCGTGAAGATGGACGGCAACAAGGCCTCCACCAACAACACCATCCAGAAGTACACCCAGATCTCCGGCAGCGACTTCAACAATGCCGCTCTGGTTCTGGGCAAAGGCGACGAGGCTGACCTCATCAAGGCCATCTATGTGGACGAGGACAACAAGATCGACGGCAACGGCGCCGCTTCCGCCCCCGTGACCGTGGGCAACGCCACCGACGTCACCCAGGCCGGCGTGAAGGTCACCGCCGAGGCCGACAAGACCAGCGCCAGCTTTGGCGAGACGGTCAAGTACACCGTGACCGTCTCCGGCACCGCTGGGGCTGACGCTGCGGCCGACACCATCACCCTNGTCATCACCGGCCTGAGCGGCGCTACTGCTCTGGCCCCCGCCAGCGGCACCAACTGCACTGTCAGCGACCTGGTCATCACCATTACCGCTAGTGATGCCGCCACCAGCGGCACCTTCACCGTGGAAGGCGCCGTGACCGGCGCTGTGTCCGCCACTCTGACCGGCGCGGCTGCGTAATCAGGTTTTCCTGACCTGACTCAGCTGTAAAGCAAAAAAGACCGTCCCAGGGATCACTCCCGGGGACGGTCTTTTTCCCTGTTCCCTCTCAGCCAANGGCCCAAAAGTGGTAGTCACAGCCCTCTTGATTGCAGTAAGTGCCCTGGTACCGCTGTATCACGGTAAAACCAGTCTCTGTGACGGTGACCCCGCCGCTGGGATGATCCCGCAGGGCCAGGCCGCCGTAACTGCCCGAGCCGCTGATGGCCAGGTACTGCCCACCGCTGGCCATCAGTACCGCCTGGGGGTGGAACCCCAGGTCGATGTCCCGGCTGGCCGCCCCGTCGCCCACATACACCCCCGCCGCCATGCGGGCCATGTGGCCGTCGATGGCCTCAAAGTTCTCGTTGAACTCGGTGCGCAAAAAGTCGTCCTCCGGCTCCCAGGTGTGAAGGCCAAAATTCAGGGTCAAATTGCTTGACATTGTTATCATTCCTCCTCAAAAGAGGTGAAGAGGGGGAAAAAGTTTCCTCCAAAGTGCGAAAATTCTGGCCCAGGGGAAAGTGCGTGCCTTTGCGGGACACTTTTTGCGGTTTTCACCACTCCCTTTGAAGGGAGGCTTATCTATGTCAAGTCACAAAACAGAGAACTACCGGCTCCATATCTGGGAGCCGGAGGACAACTTCCTGCGGGAAGAGTTCAACGGCAATTTTGAGGCGCTGGACGCCTCAGTCCGAATGGTCACCGGGGCCTACGCCGGGGACGGCGAGGCCCAGCGCGTCATCCACCTGGGCCTCACGCCCCTGGCGGTGCTGCTGGTGACCCAGGACGGCGTGATACGCAGCGGCAGCAACACCAGCTACACCTATGGCGGCCTGGCCCTGCCCCAGCGGCCCGCCCGCACCCCCGACAACAAGCCTGCAGTGGAGATCGTGGAGAACGGCTTCCGGGTGGGCAGCCGCCTGCAAGGCAACTACATTTGGACCAACTGGGGTGCGGATACCTACCACTACATCGCCTTCTATTGAGCCCCGCCGAATTGACGCGGGAAAAGAACCCCCGGACGATCNCTCGTCCGGGGGTTCTTTTTTTAGTGCTTGCAGATTGCGTTAAGAGGTTTAGGCGATGTTGATGGTCACAGTGATCTCGCCAACCTGAACGCCGCCCACCTTAACAGTCACCTTCACAGTGCCGTTGGCGGAGTTNNTCAGGCCGGCAGCAGTCTTGACAGTGATGGTAGTGCCGCTCACAGAAGCGATCACCTTGGTGTCGTCAGCAGACTCGACAGTCACGGTCTTGTNGGTGGCGTTGTCGGGCTGGATGTTGGAGACGGTGATCGCATCGGCAGCCGTGTCAGCGGCGGTGATCTCGACGGCGTCCTTGCTCAGGTCGGCGCTGGTCACAGCCACGGCGGGAGCCTTCCCCTCATCGCCCAGGGCAACCTTGTTGCCGTTGACGTCAGTGTCGTTGTTGGCGTTGAAGATGATGGCCACGATCTTGTTGGTCTTCTCAGTGTCGAAGACCAGCTTGGCGTTGGCATAGCCCTTGGTCTCGGGGAAGGAGCTGATGCCCACATCGTCCAGGCCCTTCTTGTTGTCGCGATCCACGNCAACGATGANAGCGTCCTTATCCAGGGCGTTGACCTTGGCGTTCTCGCCGTCCNNGGCCTCGAAGACGCCGCTGGCCAGGNTCTTCTCCAGCTGATCCTTCACGTAGTAGCTCAGGGTCTTGTCGCTCTCGGAGTAGCTGTCCACGGCCACGTCCAGCACGCTGTTGACAGCGGCGGCAGTGACGTTGGCAGCCAGGACCTTCATCTCGCCGGTGGTCTTGTCGTACAGCTCGTCGCTGGTCTCCTTGAAGGAGATGTAGGCGCCCTTCTTCAGATCCAGCTTGCTGGCGTCGGAGCCAACGTAGTCAGCGTCGACCTTGATGGTCTTCTCGCCGTCCTGGGTCCACACGGTGGCCTGCTTGTACTGCTCGTCGCCCACCTTCACGGTGCGCAGGTCGGTGGTGATCATGCCGTACAGGGTGTCGGCAGTGGCGCCGCCGGGCACGCGGCCCAGATCAACGTAAGCGTAGAGGATACGGCCGGAGGAATCCTTCNCGTAGGCAACNTCCTTGGCCNCGTCCNTTCCAGCGGCGTCGGNGGCCTTGATGTCGCCCAGGTTGCGCAGGCTGTAGTACTTGTAGTCGGCGGTGGCGTCGGCGCTGGTGTTCACGAAGAGAACGGCGTCGGAGGCGGCCACAGCCACATCGCCCAGCATCTTGGTGTCGTCATCCCACACCAGGTCGCCGCCGGTGACCTTCACGAAGCTGGCGTCCTTATCGCTCTGGCCGTTGGCAGCAGTGGTGCTCTGAGCGGTCTTGATCTTGATGGTGCCGTCGTTGGTGACGGAGTACTTGATGAGGTTGGAGATAGCAACGCTGTCCTTCGNCAGCTGAATGACGGNCTTCTCGTCCACATTGTAGGTGGGCTTGCTTCCGTCGGGCTTCAGCAGCTGCACGCGGCCCTGATCCATCTTGCTGGCGTCCCAGTTCTTGCCGTTGGAGGCGATGACCAGAGCCCAGTCGGAAGCGCCGCTCTCCAGCTCGTTCACCACGGCCACGAAGCCGTTGACCAGGTAGGCGGCCACGGTGTTGCCGATGTTGCCGTCGAAGCCGGTGTAGGCGTCGTCCACCACGTTCTTGTAGTTGCCCAGGTTCTCCTCGCGGATCTTGTAGTTCTCGCTGTCGATGGCCACGGACTTGGTGCCCTCGAAGGAGGTGATCTCGCCCTCCACCACCTCGGCCTTGGCCACGGTGTAGTGAGCGTCGTCGGTCTTGGTCTTCTCAGCGTANATGCTGGTGACCACGACCACGTCGTTCTTCTTCAGGCCCTCGGCCACATCGTTGTCCTCCAGGTCGATGGTGCCGATGCCGGACAGGGTGATCTTGCTGNAGGTGNCGGAGGTCACCTTGGCCAGGTAGGACTGCACCAGGTAAATGTCGGTGACCTTGTTGTCGTCGTTGATGACGACCTTGATGGCGTCGCCGTTGACCTTCTTCAGGTCGTCCTGAATGGCCTTGGCGGTGATGTAATCCTTGCTGGACTCGCCATAGTTGGTGTGGACGGTCACCTTGTCGTCGATCTCATAGAGAGTACCGGCAACCTTGATCTTGCCCTTCTTCAGGTCGTCCTTGGCGTCGGCCACGTCGTTCAGAGTGGCCTTGACCACCTGGGACTTGTTGGCGTTGAACACGCCGAGGATGGTGTCCTTCTTGTCGGGGCCGGTGACGCCGCCCTTGCCCTCTTTGTAGACGACCTTGACAGTCTCGCCGATGTTGGAGATGTCGAAGTCAGAGGGGAAGCTCCAGTTGTCCACCACGATCTCGCCCTCGGTGGTGGTAGCGCCGGTCTTCTCATTGCCCTTGAACTGGCCTTCCTTGACCTCGGCGTCATAGCGCTGCTTGAGCAGGCTGGTGCTGTTGGTCACGTAGGTCCACTCCACGCCGCCGCCGCTGGTGGTGGTGGGCTGCACGGTACGGGTGCGGTTCTGCAGACCGTTCCAGATGAGCTGAGCGGCGGTGTCGCGGCTGGCGTTGGCAGCCATCATGACGCCGGCCAGATCCTCGTACATGTTGGGCTCGCCCTCCTNGGTGCCGGTCATGGTGCGGGCGACCNCGTCGGTGCGCACNGCCCACTGGGCGCCGGTCAGCTTGTAAGCCTCGGCGTCAAAGCCCATGGCGGTCAGCACCATCTTGGTGGCCTCGAGACCGGTCACGTTGGCGTCGGGATCGAAGGTACCGTCGCCCCGGCCGGAGATGATGCCCAGGTCGGCGCAGTACTCGATGTAGCTCTCAGCCCAGTGACCCTTGATGTCGGTGTAGGTGGGAGTGGTCTTGGTGCCGGTGTTGGCCTCGCTGCCGCCGTTCATGGCGACGGCGATCATCTTGGCCATCTGGCTCCGGGTCACGTCGCCCTCGGGATCGAAGCTGCCGTCGGGCTTGCCGTCGACGACCTTCAGGGCAACCAGTACGTTCACGGCTTCGTCGTGCTGGATCTTGTCGACGTCCGTGAAGTCCGCGGCGCTGGCGCCCATGACCATCATGCCGGAGAGCATGGTGCCCACGAGACCCAGGCTGAGGAC
>CAJMXB010000014.1 GCA_905219705.1 Oscillospiraceae bacterium
GTGAAGGGCCTTTGGCAGCGGCCCACCCTGCTCAACAACGTGGAGACCTATGCCAACATCACCTGGATCCTCAACAACGGCTGGGAGAAGTACGCCGCCATCGGCACCGAGGGTTCCAAGGGCACCAAGGTCTTCGCCCTGGGCGGCAAGATCGTCAACACCGGCCTTGTGGAGATCCCCATGGGCACGACCCTGCGCACCATTGTGGAGGACATTGGCGGCGGCGTGCCCCGGGGCAAAAAGTTCAAGGCCGCCCAGACCGGCGGCCCCTCCGGCGGCTGTATCCCCGCTGAGCTGATCGATACCCCCATCGACTACGACTCCCTCACCGCCATCGGCTCCATGATGGGTTCGGGCGGCCTTATCATCATGGATGAGGACAACTGCATGGTGGACATCGCCAAGTTCTTCCTCTCTTTCATCGTGGACGAGTCCTGCGGCAAGTGCACCCCCTGCCGCATCGGCACCAAGCGGCTGTATGATCTGCTGTGCNAGATCACCGACGGCAAGGGAACGCTGGAGGATCTGGACACCATCGAGGAGCTGTGCTACCACCTGAAGGAGTCCTCCCTGTGCGCCCTGGGCCAGTCGGCCCCCAACCCGGTGCTCTCCACCCTGAAATACTTCCGGGAGGAGTACATCGCCCATGTGGTGGAGAAGCGCTGCCCCGCCGGGGTGTGTAAGGATCTGGTATCCTACCACATCGTCCCAGACAAGTGTAAGGGCTGTACGCTCTGCGCCAAAAACTGCCCCGCCGACGCCATCTCCGGCGCTATCCGGGCGGCCCATACCATTGATTCCAGCAAGTGCATCAAATGCGGCGTATGTATGGACAACTGCCGCTTTGGCGCCATCGTAAAAGTGTAAGGAGGGACGGAATATGGAACAGAAAATGGTCAATCTCACCATCGATAATATCCCCGTCACCGTCCCGGAGGGCACCACCGTCTTGGAGGCCGCCCGGAACGCGGGCATCAAGATCCCCACCCTGTGTTTCCTGAAGGACATCAACGAGATCGGCGCCTGCCGCATCTGCGTGGTGGAGGTAAAGGGAGCCCGGAGCCTTATGGCCTCCTGCGTCTACCCGGTCAGCGAGGGCATGGAGGTGTTCACCAACACCCCCAAAGTCCGCCATTCCCGGCAGCTCACCCTGGAGTTGATCCTGTCTAACCACCGCATGGACTGCCTCACCTGCTCCCGCAACGCCCACTGCGAGCTGCGGCAGCTGGCCTCCGACCTGGGCATCGACGCAGTGCGCTATGCCAACGACCAGCTCCTTCCCCAGTTGGAGACCACCGCCCTCCATCTGGTGCGGGACAACTCCAAATGTATCCTCTGCCGCCGGTGTACTGCCATGTGTAAGAACGTGCAGAAGGCGGGGGTCATCGGCCCCAACGAGCGGGGCTTCGCCACCCATATCGGCTGCGCCTTCGACCGGGATCTGGCGGAGGTGGACTGCGTCTCCTGCGGCCAGTGCATCGTGGCCTGCCCCACCGGAGCTTTGGCCGAGCAGGACAATACCGCCAAGGTCTTATCCGCCCTCCATGACCCCACCAAGCATGTGGTGGTGGGCCCCGCCCCCTCTGTCCGGGTCACTCTGGGTGAGTGCTTCGGCATGCCTGTGGGCACCAATGTGGAAGGCAAGATGGTCACCGCGCTGAAGCGGCTGGGCTTTGACAAGGTCTTCGATGTGGACACCGCCGCCGACTTCACCATCATGGAGGAGGGCACTGAATTTATCCATCGCCTCCAGGGCAACGGCCCCCTTCCCCTCATCACCTCCTGCTCCCCCGGCTGGATCCGGTATTGTGAGCAGCACGCCCCCCAGTTCCTGCCCAACCTGTCCTCCTGCAAGTCCCCCCAGCAGATGTTCGGCGCCTTGGTAAAGAGCTACTACGCCGAGCAGGCCGGCATCGACCCCAAGGACATCTACGTGGTGTCCATCATGCCCTGCACCGCCAAGAAGTACGAGGTGCAGCGGGAAGAGCAGCGGATGCAGAGCGGCTGTATGCCGGTGGACGTGTCCCTCACCACCCGGGAACTGGCCCGGATGATCACCCAGGCGGGCATGATGTTCGACCACCTGCCCGAGGGGGAGTTCGATCCCATGCTGGGCATCGCCACCGGCGCGGCCACCATCTTCGGCGCCTCCGGCGGCGTTATGGAGGCCGCCCTGCGCACCGTAGTGGAGACCCTCACCGGCAAGGAGCTGGAGAAACTGGACTTCACCGAAGTTCGGGGTATGAAGGGCATCAAGGAGGCCAGCTACGATGTGGCCGGCCGAACTGTCAAGGTCTGCGCCGCCTCCGGCCTGACTAACGTCAAAAAGGTGCTGGACGGCCTGGCCGACGGCTCTCTCCAGTATGACTTTGTAGAGTTCATGGCCTGTCCTGGCGGCTGTATCAACGGCGGTGGACAGCCTCTCCATCCCAGCGATGTGCGCTCCTTCACCGATCTGCCCGCACTCCGGGCCCAGGCGCTCTACGGCCAGGATCAGGGGCAGACTTACCGCAAGAGCCACGAAAATCCCATTGTGAAGAAGGTCTACGCCGAGTATCTGGGCGAGCCTGGCGGCCACAAGGCCCACGAGCTTCTTCACTGCACCTATGTCCCCCAGAAGCGCTACCGCACCGACGACTAAACCNTCCGGCGGATCGATCAGAATAAAGCAAAGCGGAGGATGCCTGAGGCATCCTCCGCTTTTGTTTTACCGCTGTTATTGCGCCTCTTCGTCCCGGACGCTCTTCCGGCAGAGCTTCACACAGGCCGCGATGAGCCCGANAAGGAAGAAGAAGANAAACATATTCCGGGCATAGAACCAGGTGTACTCCGCCACAGAGATCAGCAGAATGCCGCAAAAGCCCGCCACGGCGGCCGCCAGCAGATTTTTGACCCGCCGGTCTGTCCCAGCCGCATAGGCTCTGATCCCCGTTTTCAGCTGGCTAAGGAGCATACAGAGGAAGGTGATGATGCCCCCGGGGCCCATCTCCGCCCAGACCTGGAGGTAGTTATTGTGGGTGTGGATGGGAAAGTTCCCGTCGAACATGGGCGGATAGCCCTTGAAGGTCTTTGTTAGAATGTCGCTGCCCAGGCCCACGCCCCGATACCAGTAGTCTTTCATCAGCACGCCGCTGGCTCCGTAGATGGCGAAGCGGTAGCTGGTGGAGCTGTCCTCCATATTGCCGATGGTCAGAATACGGTTGTATATGGTCTCCGGCAGCAGAGGGATGCAGCAAATGCCCAACACCGCCAGCAGGGGAATAAGCTTCCAGTTGCAGAACGCGATGAAGACCACTGTGGCCAAAGCGAAGCCCAGCCAGCCCGAGCGGGAATAGGTCACGCCCAGGGCGATCACGCATACGCCCAGAGAGAACAGGGCCCCTACCCTCCCCCGCCAGGTCTTGGCGTTCAAAAGAAGGGCGTAATTCAGGGGCGAGAGCATCACCAGTAGTTCGGCAAAGTTGTTGGGGTTGTCAAAAAAGGCATACACCCGGCCGGGCATCCCGGCGTTCACCGACATATCCTGCTGGTTGGCCACCACTTCCACCCCGATGACCCCCTGGTAGCAGCCATAGAGGGCGGCCACAGTCAGCCCCGCCGCCACCAGAATGACCATCATCTCCACCTGCTCGTACTTCTTCACCCCACTCACCGCCAGCAGGCACAGCAGGAAGGCCGCCAGGTAGAAGCCCACGAACCGCAGAGACATGCTCCAGGACAGAGAGGCAAGGAAGGCGTAGCACACAAAGGCCATAAAAAGGGTGAGCCAGGGCCCCAGCGCCCCTATCTCCAAACGGTTCCCGGGGCGGATGGCGCAGCCCAGGGCAAAGAGCGCGATGAGCGCGACAGCCCCCATCAGGGCCCAGCGGTTGTCCCAATTGCTGTGGGGCACCATGAGCATCAGCGCCATAAAGCCGCCCAGGCAGAGATAGGGCATTGCGCCCAGACCGGCGACCGCCCGGAAGGTCAAGCTGCCGTCCCACACCTCCTTGCGCAGGCCGTAGATCCAGCGGCAGACAGCGCAGGGAATATTCAAAATAAATGTCAGCACCCGGCAGGTCAGGCTTGTCTCCCAGCTCTTGGGCAGCGTCCCCTCCCGCCAGATGAACTGGCATACCGCACTTCCCTTCACGCACCGGGCAAAGCCCCGGCCAAAGGCGCGCAGGGCATTGCCCACCCGGCTCTCCGCCCAAGCGTCTGTCAGTGCGCCCCAAAGGGCCAGGAAAAAGCGGCAGATCAAGCTGTTTTCAACGATGGTCATAGTATTTTCTCCAAATTCAGCCGTTGACGGCTTTTTCATAAACTTGAAAAGTGGCATCCGCCATCTTGTGGATCTCGAACTTCTCCTCCACCGTCNGCTTGGCCCCCTCCCGGCACTGGGCCAGGAAGTCAGGCTCCTCGATCATCACCTTCATCGCACTGGCCATAGAGTCGGGGTTGTCATATTCCGCCAACAGGCCGCAGCCCGCCTCATCGTTGACGATATCCGGGTTGCCGGCGATATCGGTGGCGATCACCGGCAGTCCCGCGGCCATGGCCTCGATGATGAGGAAGCTGAGGGCTTCATGCCGGGAGGAATTGATATAGAGGTCGCTGCCCTTGTAGAGGTTCTTGATGTCCTTGCGGAAGCCAATGAAGCGCACCTGCTCCTCGGTGAGCCCCAATTCCTTCACCTGGGCCTTCCGCGCCTCCAGCAGAGGCCCGTCCCCCGCCAGCACCAGGGTAAAGGGGGCGGCAGTGAGCTCCGTGAGCCGCTTGACGGCCTTGAGCAGGTACTCATGGCCCTTATCGTCGGCAAATCGGGAGGCGCAGAGCATCACAAACCGGTCTTCCGGGATCCCCAGCTCAGCGCGCATGGTGGACTCGCCCCGCTCTCCCGCCCAGGCCGCGGGGTCGACGGCGTTGAAGATGACCTGGATATGTTCTCCGCTCCAGCCGTTGGCAATGAGCTGGGCCTTGCCGGGATTGCACACGGCGATCATCTGATCCTGCCGTTTGTCCAGCAGGCGGTTGGAAAGCCGGGTCACGGCGTCATTGGGCAGGATGAAGTGATTGGTATAGACCACCCGCGGCTTCTTATTATAGCTTTTCGAGAGCATGGCGATATAATTCTCCCGCAGGTAGTGGCAGTGGATGAGGTCGATGTCCCACTCCTCACACAGTCCGGCCAGCGCCTTGGCCGCCTTGCGGTCGAAACGGCTTTTCATGGGGATCTGCCGGGTTGGCACCCCCAGCGCCTCCAGCCGCTCCACCAGCAGGCCGCCCTCGTTATAGGCAAAAAAGGGCCTGATCCGCCCGTCGGCGGAGAGATACTTCACCAGCGTCTCCACATACCGCTCAGTGCCCGCCTTTCCGGCGTAATTCAACAGATAGAGAACATTCATAAAGAGGGCCTCCCTCTCAAAAATTCATAGCAACTCTATTGTACAGGAAAAAGGAGGGAAAAGCAACTATTTCAGCAGAAAAGGCCCCGCCGGAAGGCAGGGCCTTTTCTCTCATTTCATCTCACAGCGCGGCCTTCAGCGCCTCCACCCTGTCAGTGCGCTCCCAGGGCAGGTCGATGTCCGTGCGGCCAAAGTGGCCATAGGCGGCGGTCTGCTGGTAGATGGGCCGGCGCAGATCCAGCACCTCAATGATCTTGGCGGGGCGCAGGTCAAAAACCCGCATGACCGCCGCGGAGAGCTTCTCCTCCTCCACCGTTCCGGTGCCGTAGGTATCCACCAGCACGCTGACAGGATGGGCCACGCCGATGGCGTAGGCCACCTCGATCTGGCACTTTTTCGCCAGACCCGCCGCCACGCTGTTCTTCGCCACGTACCGGGCCATATAGGCCGCTGAGCGGTCTACCTTGGTGGGATCCTTGCCGGAGAAGCAGCCGCCGCCGTGGGCGGCGCTGCCGCCGTAGGTATCCACGATAATCTTCCGGCCGGTGAGGCCGGTGTCCCCCACAGGGCCGCCCACCACGAACCGTCCGGTGGGATTGACATAGAACTTTGTGTCGGCAGTGATATAGGCTGCGGGGATGACGGGCTTGATGATGGTCTCCACCACCGCCTCCCGCAGATCTTTCAGATGAACGTCCGGGTCATGCTGGGTAGAAACCACAATGGCGGGACAGCGCAGGACTTTCCCCGCCTCGTCATACTCCACCGTCACCTGACTCTTGCCGTCGGGACGGAGCCAGGGAAGCTCCCCGGCCTTTCGAACCGCCGCAAGCCGGCGGCAGAGCTGGTGCGCCATGGAGATGGGCGCGGGCATCAGCTCGGGCGTCTCGCCGCAGGCGTAGCCAAACATCATGCCCTGATCTCCGGCCCCCATCAGGTCAGCCTCATCCTCTCCGCCGTTCTGCCGCTCAAAGGACTTGTTGACTCCCATGGCAATATCGGGGGACTGCTCGTCAATGGCGGTCATCACCGCGCAGGAGCGGTAATCAAAGCCGTAGTCCGGATTGGTGTAACCAATCCCCTCGATGGTGCGCCGGGCAATGGCGGGAATATCGGTGTAGTGGGAGGTGGTGATCTCCCCCATTACTGTAACCATGCCGGTGGTGGTAAAGGTCTCACAGGCCACATGGGCCGTAGGGTCATGGGCAAGGATGTCGTCCAGCACCGCGTCGGAGATCTGGTCGCAGACCTTATCCGGGTGCCCCTCCGTTACCGATTCAGATGTAAAAAGCCGCTTTGCCATGCTATTCTTCCCTTTCTTTTGTTTTTACAAACAAAAGCGCCCTGTCGAAACCGACAGAGCACAGGCTGACCCGTCCTCATCTTTCGATTCCTCGCCGGATTTGGCACCTTGCGCTACCGCAGGTTGCCGGGCTTCATCGGGCCGTTCCCTCCACCACTCTTGATAAGGCGCTATTGAATTGTGTCACTATTATATCCATATGGCTTTTTCTTGTCAAGCCTTGGCGCCATGAAAAAACGGAAAAGAGCCGGCCTATACAAAATGTTCATACTTTCTGCCTTTACTTTTTCTGCCAAAGCGGGTACAATCTTTTTTATCCGGTATCACACGAGGAGGGTCATGCCTTGCGCGCCATTGAGAATCGTATCTACCGTTTCTGCCGGGAGCACCCCCGCTTCGGTATCCCCAATCTGATGAATGTCATTGTCGTTGGAACGGCCATCGTTTACCTGCTGGATATGTTCAGCGGCTATATGGCCTCCAACCTGATCGGCTTCAGCTCCTACGCCATCTTTCACGGCCAGATCTGGCGGCTGCTCACCTTTGTCTTTGAGCCTCTCAGCGCCCGTCCCCTCAACTTCGTTCTCTCCCTCTACTTCTACTGGTGGATCGGCTCCTCTTTGGAGCGGGAATGGGGCACCCCATATTTCAATTGCTTCTATCTCATGGGCGTCGTGCTCAATATCATCTTCGGTCTGGTGGCCGGATATGCCAGCGCCACCTACCTGAACCTGTCTATGTTCTTTGCCTTTGCCGTTCTGTACCCGGACATGCAGGTGCTGCTGTTCTTTATTATTCCCATCAAGATCAAGTGGCTGGCCTGGGTGGACGCGGCCCTCTTCGGCGGCTCCATTCTTCTGAATCTGCTCCATCTGAACATTGTGGGTGCGCTCCTGCCAGTGGTGGCCATTCTCAACTTCTTCCTCTTCTTCTGGGGAACTATCAGCGACGCGGCCAACTACCGCAAGCAGCGCTTCCAGCACCAGCACGCCAAACAGACTGTGGATTTTAAGAAGGCCGCCAAGACCGCCTACCAGCAAAAGGGCTACATTCACAAATGTGCCGTCTGCGGCAAAACGGACACCGAGTTTCCCGACATGGAATTCCGCTACTGCTCCAAGTGCAGCGGCTATTACTGCTACTGCATGGAGCACATCAACGATCACGAGCACATTCAATAAAAGAAAGAGCGGCGTTTCAGCAAGAAACGCCGCTCTTTTTTTATTCCTTTTCTGCCGGGGCCGGCACGCTCTTTTGGTAGGATACGCCCACTACACTCAGAATAATGATGACAATGCCAAGCAGCTGAAGGGNTGTAAAGGAATCCTTCATAATGAAGATGCCGGCCAGCACAGAGATCACGGTGACAAAATTATTGAAAATACAGATCTTACCTACGCTCAGTTCACTCACAGCGGAATTGATCAGCAGGAAGCCGACCACCGAGGAGAGCACCGACAGGTAGAATACCGCGATAAGGAACCCCGGCGAGGACAGAGCCGCGGCAAACACGGACAGATCCCGGCGGTTTTCCGCCACCGCGATGATGACATAGACCACGCTGCCCAGGGCAAACATCACATAGGTGCGCTCAAAGGCGGAAAATTGCTGGGAAATGCTCCGGCTGATGGTGTTGAAAAGCGCCGCGCACAGCACGGCTCCCATCAGGATCAGCGTCCCCGGCAGAGAGATATTCCCCAGTCCGCCCACCGTCGTCATCATTACGCCCGCAATGGAGGCCACCGCGCAGATCACCTGCCGGAGGGTACAGCTCTCCTTCAAAAACAGGCGGCCGAACACCAGCCCCACCACCGGCACCAGGCCGATCATCACCCCCGCAAAGGAGGACGAGGTCAGGGCGATACCGTAGGTCTCGCAAATGAAATACAGTACCGGCTGGACGAAACCCAGCAGCAGAAGCGGGCCCAAAGGCTTTCCCCGCAGATGAAAATTCACTTTCCCTGACAGCGCCAGCAGGTTCAGCGTCAAAAAGGACACCGCGAAGCGAACGGCCAGCATCACAAGAGGGCTCGCCGATCCCATGGCCAGCTTGGAGAACAAAAAGCTAAAACCCCATATGCTGTATCCCGTCAGAGCCATCAACGTGGCCCGGGTGGATGCCTTCATGTCAGTCCCCCTTCTCTATTTCTCAAATGACCGCCTACATACTTTATCAAAAGCCTCTGCCCTTTTCAAGTCCCTTTTCTCCCGGCAGGAGACAAAAAAGGAGATGGAACAGGTCATTTCCTGTTCCATCTCTTTTTTCGCTCAAAGGTGGTGGTTTAGCCGAAGTAACGCTTCAGCAGGCCCTCGAAAGCCTTACCGTGACGGGCCTCGTCCCGAGCCATCTCGTGGACGGTGTCGTGGATGGCGTCCAGGCCCAGCTCCTTGGCCTTCTTGGCAATGGCCATCTTGCCNTCGGTGGCGCCACACTCGGCGTCCACCCGCATCTCCAGGTTCTTCTTGGTGGAGTCGGTCACCACCTCGCCCAGCAGCTCGGCAAACTTGGCGGCGTGCTCGGCCTCCTCATAGGCGGNCTTTTCCCAGTACANGCCGATCTCGGGATAGCCCTCGCGGTGGGCCACACGGGCCATGGCCAGATACATACCGACCTCGCTGCACTCACCCTGGAAGTTCTCCCGCAGGCCCTGGATAATATCCTCGGGAGCGCCCTTGGCTACGCCGACCACATGCTCAGCGGCCCAAGTCCGCTCACCGGCCTGCTTCACGAACTTCTCTCTGGGCGCCTTGCACAGAGGGCAGATCTCGGGAGCCTCGGGCCCCTCATAAACATAGCCGCAAACAGAACAAACCCATTTCATATCAACAATACCTCCTAAAATTTTTATACCTCAGCTTCATTAAACAGTAATTATTCCTGTTTACGTCCTAAGAATACCATATATTGCCTCCCTGTGTCAAGAGGGATTTCTTGTTTTTCTGAAAACTTTTCCAGGTCTTTCTCTTATTCCACGGTGACCGATTTGGCCAAGTTTCTGGGCTTGTCAATGTCACACCCCCGCTGGAGCGCCACATAATAGGCGAAGAGCTGAAGAGGAAGCACGTCCAGACTGGGCAGGAGCATGGGGTGAGTGTCCGGCACCACAATGGTGTGATCCACCGTTTTGGCCATGGCCTCTTCCCTGCTCTCCACAGTCAGTCCCAGCACATCGGCGCCCCGGCTTTTTACCTCCACCACGTTGCTCATAAGCTTCTCAAAGAGGGGGCTGTAGCTGGCCAGGGCCACCACCAGAGTGCCCGGCTCGATCAGAGAGATGGTGCCGTGCTTCAGCTCTCCGGCGGCATAGGCCTCGGAGTGGATGTAGGAGATCTCCTTCAGCTTCAGGGAGCCCTCCATGCCCACAGCGTAATCCAGATTGCGGCCGATGAAAAAGATGGAGGGGTGGTTAAAATAGAGGGATGCCATGTATTGGATCCGCTCCCGCTGTTCCAGCACCGCCTCCAGCTTGGTNGGCAACAGCAGAAGCTCCGAGACCAGCTCATCATACTCCGCCTTTGTGATGGTGCCCAGCAGATCGGCAAAATAGAGGCCGATGAGATAGGTCACCGCCAGCTGGGNAGAGTATGCCTTTGTCGTGGCCACGGCGATCTCCGGCCCCGCCCAGGTGTAGATCACATCATCGGATTCCCGGGCGATGGTAGAGCCCACCACATTGACGATGGACAGNACCCTGGCCCCCAGCCTTCTCGCCTCCCGCATGGCGGCCAGGGTGTNGATGGTCCCGCCGGACTGGCTGATGACCAGAACCAGCGTGTTTTCCGTGACGATGGGGTCACAGTAGCGGAACTNGGAGGCNAGTGNNACCTCCACCGGCTTGCGCAGCAGCTTTTCCATGTTGTATTTCGCCGCCATGCCCACATGATAGGAGNAGCCGCAGGCGATAACATAGAGCTTATCCATCCGGCGCAGGTATTCGGCGTCAAAGCTCAGATCGTCCAACACCACTTTGCCTTCTTTAAGCCGGGGGAACACGGTCTTGCGGAAGGCCTCGGGCTGCTCCATGATCTCCTTGGCCATAAAGTGCTCATACCCGCCTTTTTCAGCGGCGGAGATCTCCCAGTCTACATGGCACAGCTCCTTCTCCACAGGCTGAAGATAGCCGTCGTAGACCTGGATGCCGTCGGTGGTGAGCACCGCCACCTCCCCGTCGTCCAGATAGCTCACCTCACGGGTGTACTTGATGACGGCGGTCACATCGCTGGCCAAGAGGTTAAAGCCCTCTCCATGACCCAGGATCAGGGGGCTGTCCTTGCGCACCGCCACCAGCTTGTCCGGGCAGTCGGCGCAGATGATGCCGAAGGCATAGGCCCCGTCGATGCGGTGGAGCACCTTCATCACCGCGTCCAGCAGGNCGCCCTCGTAGTAGTGCTCCAGAAGCTGTGCCACCACCTCCGTATCGGTCTGGGAGATGAACTTCACGCCCTGCCGCTCCAGGAACTCCTTGATCTCCACATAGTTTTCGATGATGCCGTTATGTACCACGGCGAAGCGCCCGTCTCCGGAGACCTGGGGATGCGAGTTCACATCAGAGGGCTCCCCGTGGGTGGCCCAGCGGGTGTGCCCCAGGCCCACGGTGCCGTGGATGGTCTCTCCCCCCTGGGTGAGGTCGGAGAGCACCTTGAGCCGGCCCTTCGCCTTGGCCACCTGAAGGCCCTGTTCCTGTCCGTAGATGGCCAGGCCCGCCGAGTCATAGCCCCGGTATTCCAAACGGGACAGGCCGTCCAAAAGGATGGGGCCCGCCTCCTCCTTGCCGATAAAACCAACGATGCCGCACATGGGCAGTTCCTCCTGCTGAAAAGGTATTTTTGCACTTTTTACATTATAACGGTTCTTACCCAGATACGCAAGATTTTCCGGCTCATTTAGTGTCTTCCCCGCCGAGGCGGCAGGTGAGGGGTCTCTGCCTCCACCAGAATGATGTCCTCTCCGAACCGCCGGACTGCCGACCATGGGAACACCCGCTCCGCCTCTCTGCCCAGCAATCCAAATAACCGCAGCCGTCCGGGGACGATAAGGGCGCGGATCTGCCCCGTCTCCAGATCCACCTCCGCATCCCCTACATAGCCGTAACGGCTGCCATCGGTGACNTTGTTGACCTCCNTACANCGCAGCTCCCCCACTCTGGTATCCATGGCTCACCCTCCTTTTTGTAAGGATATGGCGCTGTCGCCTTGTCCTATGCGCCGCACCCCGTTCCCTTCGGGTGCATAGGATGGGCAAAAAGGAGGTATCTGTATGCNCATGATCTATCTCTCACCCTCCACCCAAGAGAAAAATTTCTATGTCAACGGAGGCACAGAGGAAGAGTGGATGAACCGTCTGGCCGATGCCATTGTCCCCTACCTCAACGCCTCCGGCATCCGCTATACCCGCAACACGCCCCAGATGACCGCCGCTTCCTCCATCCGCGCCTCCAATCAGGGCAGTTATGATCTTCACCTGGCGCTTCATTCCAACGCCGCCCCCGAGGGCCTCTACGGCCAGAAGCGCGGCATTATCGTCTTCTACTACCCCGGCAGCACCTCCGGCCAGCGGGCGGCCACCTTAGTGGCGGACGGCCTGAAGGAGATCTACCCTCTGCCCAACGACGTTCGTGCCGAGCCCTCCACCACCATCGGCGAAGTCACCCAGCCCCGGGCTCCCTCAGTCTTCATTGAGCTGGGCTACCATGATAATGTGGACGACGCAGTCTGGATCAAAAACAACATTGAGACCNNCGCCNGAAGCATCGTCCTGTCCCTGACGGAATTTTTCGGCATTCCCTTCCTCTCCCCTGTCCCGGCCCGGGAGGGTGTGGTAGACGTGAACTGGGGCAGCCTAAATCTCAGGGATAAACCCAATGTGGCCTCCTACGTGGTGACACAGGCGCCCAATGGGGCCCGGCTGACCATTCTCAACCAGTATCAGAACTGGTATGTGGTGCGCTACGAGGGCATAGTGGGCTGGGCTTACGGCGACTTCGTCACGCTGGTATAAGGCCATGGTCATCCATGTGGTAACGCCGGGGGATACCCTCTACTCCATCGCTTTGGAATATGGTGTCCCCATGTCCCAGATCTCCCTGGACAACGGCCTGGAGCAGCCCCAAAATNTGGTCACCGGCCAGGCTCTGGTCATCCGTTTCCCCCAGGTCACCCACACCGTCCTCCCCGGCCAGACCCTCTTCGCCATCGCCCAGCAGTACGGTGTGAGCCTGCGCCAGCTCTTTCAGAATAATCCCATCCTCATCGGCCAGGAAAACATCTGGCCCGGGGAGACCCTGGTCATCTCCTACCGGCAGGAGCCGGGGCCGCTCATTTCCGTAAATGCCTACGCCTACCCGCATATCAGCGACGCTCTCCTCCGCGCCGCCCTGCCTTATCTGACCTATCTGACGCCCTTTACCTACGGCTTCACCCCCGAGGGAGCTCTGGTAGAACCCAGGGACGAGCGGCTCATCGCCGCCGCCCGGAGCTTTTCCGTGGCTTCGCTCATGCACCTGTCCACCCTTACTGAGGAGGGCGGCTTCTCCAATGAATTGGCTCATCTGCTTCTTAACGATCCAGAGCTTCAGGATCGTCTGATCGTCAACGTCATCGCCACCCTCCGGGANAAGGGCTACAGCGGTCTGGATGTGGACTTCGAGTATGTCTTCCCGGAAGACGCGGCACAGTATGCCGCCTTCCTGGGCACACTTACACGGCGGCTCAACTCTCTGGGCTATCCGGTCATTGCCGCCCTGGCCCCCAAGACCTCCTCCACCCAGCGGGGTGCTCTATACGAAGGTCACGACTTTGCCGCCATCGGCGCCGCGGTCAACAAAGTACTGCTCATGACCTACGAGTGGGGCTATACCTACGGCCCTCCCATGGCAGTGGCTCCCTTACCCAACGTGCGCCAGGTGGTGGAATACGCCCTCACCGAGATCCCCGCGGGCAAGATCTGGCTGGGGATCCCCAACTACGGCTACGACTGGCCCCTCCCCTTTATCCAGGGGCAGACAAAGGCCACCTCCATCTCCAGCCAGCAGGCAATCGCGCTGGCCCGCCGCTACGGCGTGGCCATCCAATATGACGAGCGCGCCCAATCCCCCTGGTTCCGCTATACCGACGAAAACGGCGTCGAACACGAGGTATGGTTTGAGGACGCCCGAAGTATTCAGGCCAAGCTCTCCCTCATTCCGGAATATGGTCTGGAGGGCGTCGGCTATTGGAACCTGATGCGGGAATTCCCCCAAAACTGGCTGGTTCTGTCCTCCCTCTACCAAATTCGGCAGGTGCTAACCTGAAACGTTCACAGATTATTCACGGGANGTTCTAAAACTGTCCATCACTTTTCTTTGGGAAGTGGTATCCTATACTCGTCAGGACAGACAGCACAAAGCACCAGAACCTCCTCTCTTTTCCTTTCTCTCTCAAAACGCTGTCCCCCATGGGTGGCAATCGCCGCCCATGGGGGCACAGACCAAAACTTCCGCGCCATAGGGCGCGTTACTCCGGGACGGCTCACGCCGTCCCGCTTTGTTTCCCGACTTTTTTAAAAAAATTGGAGAGGAACTCTTTACAATTAAGGTGCAATTTGCTATAATAATCAAGCGCCTTTCATAAGCGCCCGTAGTTCAATTGGATAGAGCGTCAGATTCCGGTTCTGAATGTTGGGGGTTCGAGTCCCTCCGGGCGTACCAAAAAGAAAAGACACCCTTTCGGGTGTCTTTTTTTGACGACTGTTTGGCCGGACAAGAACCTCTTGGGAGGTCGAACTACTGCCTCTTAATGAGCAAAGCGCGTTTAGTGGCAGCCGATACCCTCCGGGCATACCCAGCCCCTTTCCCATCCCACAAGGCCATATCAGAACAGGAGGATGACCGAAATGAGCGTCTATTTTTACGGCTGCATCACCATGGACGGCTATTTAGCCGACAAAAACCATGGTTTGGACTGGCTTCACCAGAGCGGCTCCTCAGAGGAGACAGATTATGACGAATTCTACCGCAAGATGGATATCACCATCATGGGACGGCGAACCTTCCGTGAGATAGAAAAGGCGGAGGGCGCCGAAGGCTTTTATCCCTCCACTCAGAATTTTGTCTTCACCCATTCCAGCCAGCTCACGCAGCCCGGCTACCTTCCCGTGAATGCCGATGTAGTTGAGTTTGTAAAGGCACAGGATCCGGATAAAAATATTTGGATCGTTGGCGGGAACACCATATTGGCGCCCCTGCTGGATCACGATATGGTCGATCACCTTATCCTTCAGATCGCCCCTGTGCTGTTGGGTGCGGGGATCCCCCTATTCACCCAGAGGGNAGCACTGAAGCGCTTCCTGCTGAAAGAAACAAAACGGTACGGACAATTTGCGGAACTGGTCTACGACCGAAACCGAGCCGACCCAGGCTAAAACAGAGCCCCGCTTCCTGGGAAGCGGGGCTCTGTTTTATTTCCCTTTATTCTGTGTCGGCGTCCCCGGCATCCACCGCGACTGAGACTTCCGCCGGAACGTACTCCGGAGCGGCCTCCTCCTCGCTGGCGACCACGGGATCCTCCACCTTGTCGTACTGGCGGTACTGGGACAGGCCGGAGCCGGCGGGGATCAGTTTGCCGATGATCACGTTCTCTTTCAAGCCCAGCAGGTGATCCACCTTGCCCTTGATCGCCNCCTCAGTGAGCACCTTGGTGGTCTCCTGGAAGGAGGCGGCGGACAGGAAGGAGTCGGTGGCCAGAGAGGCCTTGGTGATGCCCAGCAGCAACCGGGAAGCCTCCGGCAGAACCAGATCCAGCNCGTTCTCGCCCTTCTCCCCCGCGTCGATGCGGGCCTGGACTGCCGCCTTGGCATCCAGATACTCTACCAACTCGATGGTAGAACCGGAGAGCAGCTCGGAGTCCCCGGCATCCTCCACCCGCACCTTACGCATCATCTGACGGGCAATGACCTCGATATGCTTGTCGTTGATATCCACGCCCTGCTGCCGGTAAGGCTTCTGGACTTCCTGGATCAGGTAGTCGTAAACAGCGTGGATGCCCCGGATGTGGAGCACGTCCTGAGGATAGAGGGCGCCGTCGGTGAGGGCCATGCCCTTCTCCACCACGTCGCCGGTCTTCACCCGCACACCCGCGGAATGAGGCAGCGCATAGGTGACGGTCTCTCCGTCGTCGGCCACGATGGTGACGTCGTATACGCTGCCGCCCTTCTTGGCCTCCTCCACGGTGACCTTGCCGGNGATCTCCGCCAGCTGGGCCATTTTCTTGGGCCTGCGGGACTCGAAGAGCTCCTCCACACGGGGAAGACCCTGGGTAATATCACCGCCGGCAACACCGCCGGTGTGGAAGGTACGCATGGTCAGCTGCGTGCCCGGCTCGCCGATGGACTGAGCGGCGATGATGCCCACCGTCTCGCCCTCGCCCACAGGCTCGCCCACGGCCAGGTTCACGCCGTAGCACTTGGTACACACGCCGGTGCGGGACTCACAGGTCAACACCGAGCGGATCTTCACCTCGTGGATACCGTGGGCCTCCAGCAGGTCGGCGGTGGCGGCCGTCATCATGGTGTCGTGGCTCACCAGCAACTCGCCGGTCTTGGGATCCACCACATCCTCCACAGGATAGCGGCCATTGANCCGCTCGCCGAAGGTCTCAATGACCTGGCCGTTCTCGCTGATCTCACTGACTACGATGCCATCGTGGGTGCCACAGTCGTGCTCCCGAATGATGACCTCCTGGGACACGTCCACCAGACGGCGGGTCAGATAGCCCGAGTCGGCGGTACGCAGAGCGGTATCGGCCAGACCCTTCCGGGCGCCTCTGGCGGAGATGAAGTACTNCAGAACGGAAAGGCCCTCGCGGAAGTTGGCCTTGACAGGGATCTCGATGGTACGGCCCGCCGTATCGGCCATCAGGCCGCGCATGCCGGCCAGCTGACGNATCTGGGCAATAGAACCACGGGCGCCGGAATCCGCCATCATCCAGATGGGGTTGTAGCGGTCCAAGTTGTCCATCAGGGCGTCGGCCACATCCTTGGTGGTCTTCTCCCAGGCCTGCACCACCAGACGGTAACGCTCGTCATTGGTGATAAAGCCCCGGCGGTACTGCCGCTCGATCTTCACGATCTCCTGCTCCGTATCCGCGATCATCTGCTTCTTGGTCGGCGGCACCGTCATGTCGTAGATGGAGACAGTCAGCGAGCCCAGAGTGGAATAGTGATAGCCTTTGGACTTGATGGTGTCCAGCACACCGGCGGACTCGGTAAAGCCGTGCTTGCTGATGCAATAGTCGATGATCTTGCCCAGCTGCTTCTTGCCCACCATGAAGTTGATCTCCGGCTCAAAGACCTGCTCCGGATCGGTGCGGTCAACAAAGCCCAGATCCTGGGGGATGCCCTCATTGAAAATAAGCCGGCCCACGGTGGTGCGCACCAGCTTGTGGCGCTCCTCCCCGTTCACGGTGGCGTAGCGGCGCACCAGGATGGGCTCATGGAGATCCAGCGCCCCCTCGTCATAGGCCAGCCGGGCCTCCGCCTCACTGGAGAAGGTGTGGAGCACCTCCCGGGGCAGCTCGCCCTTGGGCGTCTCTGCACAAATGCCGGCATAGGTGGGAATGTCGTCCGGATCGCCGGGCTTCTTCACCCAAATATAGCTGTCCTCAGTGATCTTCTTTGCCTTGAGGGCAGCCTTGACTGCGGCCACGTCCTCATAGGTGTCCTCCGCGGCATGGTCGGGATACNTGACATACGTCANATAGTAGGAGCCCAGCACCATGTCCTGGGTGGGCACGGTGACGGGGCCGCNGTCCTGGGGCCGCAGCAGGTTGTTGGCAGAGAGCATCAGCAGCCGGGCCTCGGTCTGGGCCTCGGCGGACAGGGGAACGTGAACGGCCATCTGGTCGNCGTCGAAGTCGGCGTTGAAGGCGGTACACACCANNGGATGGAGCTTGATGGCCCGGCCCTCCACCAGCACCGGCTCGAAGGCCTGGATACCCAGGCGGTGAAGCGTGGGGGCCCGGTTGAGCATCACCGGGTGATCCTTGATGACAAACTCCAGCGCGTCCCAGACCTTGGGGTCGCCCTTATCCACCTTCTTCTTGGCGGACTTGATGTTGTTGGCGGTGCNGTCCTCTACCAGCTTCTTCATCACGAAGGGGCGGAACAGCTCCACAGCCATCTCCTTGGGCAGGCCGCACTGATAGATCTTCAGCTCAGGCCCCACCACGATGACGCTTCGGCCAGAATAGTCCACGCGCTTGCCCAGCAGGTTCTGGCGGAACCGGCCCTGCTTACCCTTGAGCATATCGCTCAAAGACTTCAGCGCCCGGTTGTTGGCGCCCACCACAGCCCGGCCGCGGCGGCCATTGTCGATGAGGGCGTCCACCGCCTCCTGGAGCATCCGCTTTTCGTTGCGCACGATGATATCAGGGGCATTGAGCTGGATCAGGCGCTTCAGGCGGTTATTCCGGTTGATGACCCGGCGGTAGAGGTCGTTGAGGTCGCTGGTGGCAAACCGGCCGCCGTCCAGCTGCACCATGGGACGGATCTCCGGCGGGATGACAGGCAGAACGTCAATGACCATCCACTCCGGCTTGTTGCCGGAAATGCGGAAGGCGTCCACCACCTCCAGCCGCTTGACGATACGCGCCTTCTTCTGGCCGCTGGCCTCCTTCAGCTCAGCCCGGAGGGAAACGCTCAACTCCTCCAGATCCACCTGCTGGAGAAGCTTCTTCACGGCCTCGGCGCCCATGCCGGCCTCAAAGTCGTCCTCATACTTCTCCCGCATATCCTGATATTCTTTCTCGGACAGGATCTGGTTCTTGGCCAGGGGGGTGTAGCCGGGATCGGTGACGATATAGGCGGCGAAATACAGCACCTTCTCCAGGATCCGGGGGCTGATGTCCAGCAGCAGGCCCATCCGGGAGGGGATGCCCTTAAAATACCAGATATGGCTCACAGGAGCGGCCAGGGTGATATGCCCCATCCGTTCCCGGCGCACCTTGGCACGGGTGACCTCCACGCCGCAGCGGTCACAGACCTTGCCCTTATAGCGGATCTTCTTATACTTGCCGCAGTGGCACTCCCAGTCCTTGGTGGGGCCAAAGATGCGCTCGCAGAACAGGCCGTCCCGCTCCGGCTTCAGGGTGCGGTAGTTGATGGTCTCGGGCTTCTNCACTTCGCCGTGAGACCATTCCAGGATCTGCTCCGGGGAGGCCATACCAATACGGATCGCGTCAAACTCAGCGTAGCTCATATTCTCGTCCTCCCTTTCTTATTCCTCGTCCTCGAATTCGCCGTCCATGCTGTCGGCGAGATCCTCGTCCTCATCGTCAGCCTCGTCGGCGATCACCAGATCGTCCTCGTCGCTGTTCTCCTTGAGGGTGTAGCCGGCGGCGGCGAACTCGTTCTCGTCCCGGTACTGATAGAAGTCGTCATCCTCCCGGACACGATCGGGGGGATAGGTGTCCTCATCGTCTTCCTTCAGCTCGATGACCTCACCGGCACGATCCAGCACCTGTACGTCCAGGCACAGGGCCTGGAGCTCCTTGACCAGCACCTTAAAGGCCTCGGGCACGCCGGGAGAGGGCACGTTGTGGCCCTTTACGATGGCCTCGTAGGTCTTCACACGGCCGGTGACGTCGTCGGACTTGACGGTGAGCATCTCCCGAAGGGTATAGGCCGCGCCGTAGGCCTCCAGGGCCCACATTTCCATCTCGCCAAACCGCTGGCCGCCGAACTGGGCCTTGCCGCCCAAGGGCTGCTGGGTGACCAGAGAGTAGGGGCCGGTGGAGCGGGCATGGATCTTATCGTCTACCAGGTGGTGGAGCTTGAGGAAGTAGACATAGCCGGTGGTGACCCGGTTGTCGAACTTCTCACCGGTACGGCCGTCGTACATATCGCTCTTGCCGTCCTCGGCCAAGCCGGCCTGCTTCAGAAGCGCCTGAATGTCGCTTTCGTTGGCGCCGTTGAAGATGGGGGTGGCCACCTTCCAGCCCAGGGTCTTGGCGGCGTAGCCAAGGTGGACTTCCAGCACCTGTCCGATGTTCATACGGGAGGGCACGCCCAGGGGGTTCAGAACGATGTCCAGCGGCGTACCGTCGGGCAGGAAGGGCATATCCTCCTGGGGCAGGATGCGGGAGACCACGCCCTTGTTGCCGTGGCGGCCGGCCATCTTATCGCCCACAGAGATCTTCCGCTTCTGCGCGATGTAGATACGCACCACCTGATTCACGCCAGGATTGAGCTCGTCGCCGTTCTCCCGGGTGAATACATCCACATTGACGATGATGCCGCTCTCGCCGTGGGGCACTTTCAGGGAGGTGTCACGAACCTCCCGGGCCTTCTCGCCAAAGATGGCCCGGAGCAGCCGCTCCTCTGCGGTCAGGTCGGTCTCGCCCTTGGGGGTGACCTTGCCCACCAGGATGTCGCCGGGGTGCNCCTCGGCGCCCACCCGGATGATGCCGCGCTCGTCCAGATCCTTCAGGGCGTCCTCGCCCACGTTGGGGATGTCCCGGGTGATCTCCTCAGGGCCCAGCTNGGTGTCCCGGGCCTCGGTCTCGTACTCCTCGATGTGGATGGAGGTGAACACGTCGTCCTTCACCATCCGCTCGTTGAGGAGGATGGCGTCCTCGTAGTTGTAGCCCTCCCAGGTCATGAAGCCCANGAGGATGTTCTTGNCCAGGGCGATCTCGCCGTTGGAGGTGGAGGGGCCATCCACGATGACCTCCCCCTTCACCACCCGCTGCCCTACATTGACGATGGGCCGCTGGTTGATACAGGTGGTGTGGTTGGAGCGCATGAACTTGGTCAGCTTGTGATCCACCACCCGGCCGTCGTCGTAGCGGATGGTAATATAGTCGGCGCTGACCCGGGTGACCTCGCCGTCGTCCTCCGCCAGGATGACCACCTCGGAGTCGATGCAGTTCTTATACTCCTGTCCGGTGGCCACGATGGGCGCCTCGGTGGTGAGCAGAGGCACGGCCTGCCGCTGCATGTTGGCGCCCATCAGGGCGCGGTTGGCGTCGTCGTTTTCCAGGAAGGGGATCATGGCGGTGGCGATGGACACCATCATCTTGGGGCTGACGTCGATATAGTCCACCTGGCTGCGGTCTACGCTGATGATCTCGTTGCGGTGCCGGCAGGTAATGCGCTCATTGACCAGGCAGCCGTTCTCGTCCACCGGCTCGGTGGCCTGAGCCACATTATAGGGATCTTCCACATCGGCGGTCATGTAGACCACCTCTTCGGTGACCTTGCCGGTGGCCTTGTCGATCTTCCGGTAAGGCGTCTCGATAAAGCCGTAACGGTTTACCTTGGCATAGGAGGCCAGGTAGGAGATCAGGCCAATATTGGGGCCTTCGGGCGTCTCAATGGGGCACAGACGGCCATAGTGGGAATAGTGGATATCCCGGACGTCGAAGGAGGCCCGGTCGCGGCTCAGGCCGCCGGGGCCCAGAGCGGAGACACGGCGCTTGTGGGTCAGCTCCGCCAGGGGGTTGGTCTGATCCATGAACTGGCTCAGAGGTGAGGAGCCGAAGAACTCCTTGATGGCGGCGGTGACGGGCCGGATATTGATGAGGCTCTGGGGGGTGACGATGTCCAGATCCTGAATGGTCATCCGCTCCCGGATCACCCGCTCCATCCGGCTGAAGCCGATGCGGAACTGGTTCTGGAGCAGCTCGCCCACGCAGCGCAGACGGCGGTTGCCCAGATGGTCGATATCGTCGGGGCTGCCCACNCCNAAGGCCAGGCAGTTGAGGTAGTTGATGGAGGCCATGATGTCGTCCACAATGATGTGCTTGGGCACCAGGTCGTCCATGTGGTCGGCCACCANTTCCTTCAGGGCCTCCTGGTCGCCGCCGGCCTGCTTGATGAGATCCATCAGCACGCTCTCCCGCACGCTCTCAATGACGCCGCACTCCTCAGGGTCAAAGGAGACCAGGGAGGCCATGTCCACCATGTGGTTGGAGAACACCTTCACGCTGGCGCCCTCCACGTCCAGCACCACCTCGTTGACGCCCTTGCTCTGAAGCTCCCAGGCCCGGTCATGGGTCAGGGTCTCCCCCGCCTCGGCCAAAATTTCACCGGTGGCGGGATCGGGCACGGGCTGGGCCAGGGTCTGGCCTACGATGCGGGGGGCCAGGGCCAGCTTCTTGTTGAACTTATAGCGGCCCACAGCGGACAGGTCGTAACGCCGGGCGTCGAAAAACAGGGCGTTGATGAGGCTCTCGGCGGAATCCACCGTGGGCGGCTCGCCGGGGCGGAGCTTGCGGTAGATCTCCAGCATAGCCTCCTCATAGGTCTTGCAGGTGTCCTTCTCCATGGTAGCCACGATGCGGGGATCCTCCCCGAACATCTCCAGGATCTCCCCGTCAGTGCGGGGGCCCACCGCCCGGATCAGGCATGTGATGGGGATCTTCCGGTTCTTGTCGATGCGCACCCAGAACACGTCGCTGAGGTCGGTCTCATACTCCAGCCAGGCGCCCCGGTAGGGGATCACCGTGGTGGCGTAGGTCAGATTCTCCGCCTTATCCGCATTCTTGGCATAGTAGATACCGGGAGAGCGGACGATCTGAGAGACGATGACGCGCTCCGCGCCGTTGATGACAAAAGTACCGGCCTTGGTCATCAGGGGGAAGTCGCCCATGAAGATCTCCTGCTCCTTGATCTCCTCGGTCTCCTTATTGCGCAGCCGTACCCGCACCTTGATGGGGGCGGCGTAGGTGGCGTCCCGTGCCTTGCACTCATCTACGTCATACTTGGGAGCCTCATCCATGGTGTAGTCGATGAAGGACAGCTCCAGATTCCCGGCGTAGTCGGTGATGGCCGCCACATCGCGGAACACCTCCCGCAGCCCCTTTTCCAGGAACCAGCGGTAGGAGTTCTTCTGGATCTCCAGGAGGTTGGGCATCTCCAGGGGCTCCTGATGGCGGGCGAAGCTCTTACGGAGTGTTTTGCCGTAGTAGACGTCCTTTACCATGTAGAAATCACACCTCGTTTTTTTGGTTTTTCAGTGGAGAAACGCCTTTTTCGGCCTCTTTTCTCCCCCGTGTGTCCGGTTGTTTGCCGTCAAATCTCACAATTTCCCAACCTTTTCCGGTTTTGAAACGCCCGGCAAGGTTGTCAGTTTGTGCCCTATCTCCCTTGCAAAGAACAGGTCGGTATGGTACACTTGCATCACGAGATTTGAAAGGGACATACTATGTCCTTATAGATAATAGCGTTTTAGTGTACCATGAAATTTATGTAAAGTCAATAGCCTTTTCGCTTTTTGATCTGGAGAAATCCAGATTTTTTTATTGATATTTTCATGACACGAGGTGACCGTCCATGTCCACCCATCAGGCGAGACCCGCCTCCCGTCTGGGCCTGCTGCTGACCGCGCTGGCCCTGGTACGCTGCTATGGTCTGGGAGGCAGCGCCCTGGGCAAGCTGCTCCTCCCCCTGTGCTTTCTGGCGCTGGGCGCTCTGGCCGTTTACCTCCTCTTCCGGGAGGGCTGCGACGGCCATACTGCGGCGGTCATGCTTCTGCCCATCGGCCTCGCGCTGCTTCTCCGGGCCCTTCTCCTCCCTCATGCCACCTTGGATTATCAGGACTTTCTCTCCCAGTGGGTGGAGCATTTCCGTCAAAACGGCGGTCTTCTGGCCCTGAAAGATCCTGTGGGCAACTACAACGTACCCTACCTCTACCTTCTGGCTCTCATCTCCTATCTCCCCATGTCCGACCTTTACCTCATCAAGCTCTTCTCCATCCTTTTCGACGTGCTCCTCGCCTGGGGCGGTTTTCGGCTGGCCAAGGCGCTCACCGGGGACGACGCCGCCCCTCTCTTTGCCTTCACCCTCCTGCTTTTGCTACCCACGGTGATCCTCAACGGCGCCTGCTGGGGACAGTGCGACAGCGTCTGGGCCGCCCTGTGCGTCNACGCTCTGGCCGCCGCGCTGGAAGACAGGCCCAGGGCCTCTTTGGCTCTGCTGGCACTGGCCTTCTCCTTTAAGCTCCAGGCCATTTTTCTCATCCCCCTCTGGGCCGCTTTCTGGTTCACCGGCCGAATGAAGCTGCGAGACGTCCCCGTCTTCCCCGCCGTCTTCGTTTTAACTATGCTTCCGGCCATGGCCTTCGGAAAGCCGGCGGGCGATATTTTGCGTGTCTACCTCTCCCAGGCCAGCGACAGCGTGGGCTGGCAGACCCTCAACTACAATTCCCCCTCCGTCTTTACCCTCTTCCCCTACCGGATCCNGTTCCCCCAGTGGGCCCCCAGAGCTGCCATCCTGCTGGCCTTTCTCTTTATGGCAGGAGTGCTCATCGTCCTCTTTATCCGCCGAAATACGGCGGATAATTCCGCTCTCGCCCTGGCGGGAGCGGCCCTGAGCCTGGGCATCCCCTTCTTCCTGCCCTATATGCACGAGCGCTATTTTTTCCTGGGCGGCGTCCTGCTTTGCGTCCTGGCCTGTGTTTGGCCCGCCCTGGTTCCCGGAGCCGCGGGCGCCGAGCTCGCCTCGCTGGGCGGCTATCACGCATACCTGATGAAGCGGTATATCATGACCTTGAGCTTCTTCGGTCTGACCTGGACACAGCTTTTGGAGGGCCTTCTCATGCTCTTCGCCCTCGTCCTTGTCACCGCCGCGCTTCTCTCCTCCCTCTGGCCACGCGAGCCGGTATAGACAGCAAAAAACGCCCGGCAGGACAAAGTCCTGCCGGGCATTTTTTGTCTTCTCTCACATGACCTGGCCCCAACAGAGATAGTGATAGAGAAACCAGCATTGCAAAAGCCCCATTGCGGCCATCAGCGCTCCGGTCAGTTTCGGCTTCTCCTCCAGCTCGTCGGCGGCAAATAGGAAGCAGGGCAGAGCGCAGGAGAGGTACCGGCCCGCGCTGAGCAGCCAGGACAGGCAGTAGTTGAGAATAAAATAGACAAAGGCGTAGAGCGTGAGCATGCTCCGGTGCTTCTTCCAGCTCCGCCACAGCAAAAGAGCAAAAATCGGGAACAGTATCAGCTCCGGGACCCACATCTCCCACCGGGTGGTGATCGCGGGCCANGTCAGCGCATTTCGGGCCAGATAGACCAGCACCTTGGGAAACCACATAAATCCCTGGCTCCAATGCCGCTGCATTTCTGTAAAGGCAAATGGATTGTCGGCAATGTAAAAATTCAGGGCAAAATAGATCAGGCTCCCCAGCACCGGCATACATATCATCGGCAGTTTCCGCCCGATGGCCCAAAACACCTGTTTTTGCTCTTTTTCCGACAAGGAGAAGGGCTTTACGGTGTTGCACAGTTCTGCCATTGCGGCCCCAATGAGAATGACCCCCTGCATCCGGGTCATGGCCGCCAGGATCCCCCACAGCGCCGCCCTTCCCCACTGGTGGCGGCGAATGTGATAGAGCCCCGCCGCAGTGGTGAGGAAGAACAGGCTCTCCGTCATAATGCCGCCAAAAAAGAAGGCGAAGGGAAAAAACCAGAGAAGGCCCATGGCCCGCCGGGCGATCCGCGCTCCATATTCCTCCGCGCCCAGCCGGTAGAGATAGACGCTCCCCCAGGCAAAACAAAAAAAGCTCACCAGCATGCCCGCCAGAGCGGTGTGTCCAACCAGGAGCCGCACCGCCCGGACGATCCAAACATAGAGGGGAAAAAAGACNAGGAACAGAGGTTTTCCGTCCTCAATATAGCCACCGTAACCCAGCTCCGCCAACTTCACATAGTGGGGCGCGTCCCAGCGGCACCACAGCTCCGGCAGATCACGCAGGGCCACCGTCTCCCCGGACAACATATTATAAAGGATGAGACTTCCCAGCGCCACGGCGCACCGAAACAGCAGCGCCGTCAAAAAGAGCTTTCCCAGGGTCTCCCGGGAGGGCGCCGCCCCCTGCCGCCGGGGCAGCGGCGTGGAGAAAGGCTCCGGCAATCCGGCTCCGCACTGGGCCGCCCAGCGCAGCGTCAAAGCCCCCGCCGCGGCCAAAAAGACTGCGGTGGCTATGATATTCCACCCAAGCTCCACGCTTCCCACCTCCATTTCCTCCAGTATACACGTTTTTCCCCCGGAGTGCACCTATCATTGGAAAATATTTCTCCTTTTTTCTCGCCGCCCCGTGTTGACAAATCGGTATCAAGGTGTTACAATTTGGTAACAAGATTTGAAACCGTTTTGTAACAAAGGAGGAAGTTCCATGGCAGATCAGAAGAAGGACATCCCCCTGACCTATAAGGGCCACCCCCTTCGCAGGAAGGATAACCTCATCTATTACGGCAGCATGGCCGACAAATACATCATCGCTCTTCAGATCCTCTCCTCCGAAAAGGAAGGGGATCTGGACGTGGCCACCAAGGTCTCCGTTCAGCTCCAACTCACCGACCCCGACCTGAAAAGCAGGGATCGGGTGGTAAAGAAAAGCGAAAAGCAAAACCTCTACGACGCCATGGATGTGGGCGCGGTCTGGCTGGAGCGGGCTCTGGCCGGCAAATAAGGCTCCTACTACGAAAGAACAGAGACAGAAAGGATGTCGATTCCAATGCCTCTCACCGGAAAGCTCCTGAGAACTGCATTTGTGACCTTCGCTCTCTCCGCCCTCTGCGTGGTGGGCGCCTCCGCCGCCAGTCTGGGCGTCGGCACCGTCAACGTGGACGCGCTGCGCATGCGCGACCAGGCCAGCACCGACGCCTCCATTCTGGCCACCGCCTCCAAGGGCGATCAGGTGGTCGTCCTGGAAGAGGCCGCCGAGGGTTGGTATAAGGTGGATTACNAGACCGTGGAGGGCTATATGTCTGCGGAGTATCTGGACNTNGTCACCCAGNCTGATGTCCCCATCGGCTACGGCCTTGTCCGTACCGACGGCGCCACTCTGAATGTCCGCTTCGGCCCCGGCACCGACTACGACCAGGTCATCTCCCTCTATAACGGCGCTGTCGTCACCATCACTGGCATCGACAACGGCNGGTATAAGATCGAGACCGCCAAGGGCTACACCGGCTATGTCTCCAGTGAATATATGATTACCTGTAAGGACTCCGCCGGCTCCCGGGGCGACGGCCAGGGCCTCCAGTCCGGCGGCAGCTTGGGCCAGCAGGTGGTGGATTACGCCGCCCAGTTCCTGGGCCGTCCCTATGTCTGGGGCGGCAACGGCCCCAACAGCTTCGACTGCTCCGGCTTTACCAAGTATGTGTATGGCCACTTTGGCTACACCCTCAACCGCACCGCCTCCGCCCAGCTGAGCAACGGCGTGTCGGTCTCCTTCGATGAGCTCCAGCCCGGTGACCTGGTCTTCTTTGACAACGGTCGGGTGTCCACTCCTGTATCCCATGTGGGCATCTATGTGGGCGGCGGGCAGTTCATCCACGCCTCTACCAACAGCTACTGCGTCCAGTATGACAGCCTCTATTCCAGCTACTACAGCCGGGTGTTCGTCTACGGTCGCCGTATTTTCTAAATTTGTTGTCAAAGCGCCGCCTGAAAGGGCGGCGCTTTTTTCGCTCCCCCACCGAAAAAGAGCCCTGACGCCTATTCAGCGTCAGGGCTCTTGATTCTCCCGGTCTTATTCCTCAGACTTCTTGTCCTCAGCCAGCGGCTCCACAGGGGCGGTGGATTCCACCACAGGGGGCGTCACCACAGCGTCCTCCACGGAGACGGTCTCGGCGTCCACGATGTTGCCCTCGCTCTTGATCTCCTCCATGCGGCTCTTGTTCTCCNCAATGTTCACCTTGGNGGCGGTGATCTTCTGGCACAGGGCCTCATAAGCCGCCTCGGGGGCCATGCCCCGCTCCGCGTAATAGAGCTTGCCGATCTCGATGTATGCCTTCCGAATGGCGTCCNCCTCACCCAGGTTGGCGGNCTTCAGCTTGGCGATCTCCGCCAGCTGCTTGGACTTAGCCACACCGGTCTGCGCCAGGTCTATTGCCCGATCCTTGATGCTGTCCAGGTTGTCAAATAAAGCCATGGGATCTTCCCTCCTGTTTTTTAAGATACGCCTTCATTCTATCCTCTTTTTACCACAGAAGCAAGGGAAATCGGGATAAATTAAAAATTCCTTCATAAATCTTCTCCCTTCACCCCTCTCCCCTGTGCGCCATACAATGGCTTGGGCGGCTCTATCGGGCCTTCCCGACTATGAGATTGGAGTGTTGATCCTATGACCCCTGAGACTTATATGCGCCGCTATCACGCCGGCTGCGGCTGTGATGAGGAGGCGGCAACTGTGACGGCAGAGGAGCTGTTCCCCGCCTGCGCTTTGAATGCCTCTGACTGCGGCTGCGGGTGCGGCCAGACCGATCCTGACCCTGATCCCACCTGCTGCTGCAAAGCCTCTATGGCAGAGGCCCTTCAGCTTCTGTGCGGCGAGACCATAGGTTCCCTGGTAGATTTTGACGCCTTTTTCTTCCTCACCGACTCCCTGGCCTTGGGCAGTTCCCTCACCATCCCCGGCGCCGACACCGACAACATCGGTACTCCCGCAGCCTCTCTGCGCCGGTTCTCCCCCTGTAACTGCGATCTGCTGGATGTGGATGGCACCGCCTATTTCGCCGTCCCCGACCAGGCCGGCCTCGCCCTGGAGACCGTAAGCCAGCTTAGCCTCTGCTCTATCAAGGCTGTGGCCTTCCAGCTTGCCACCGCCGATGAGGCGGACGGTGAGACCGTTTACCGCCGGGCGGTGCGGGCCATTCGCCTGGCCATCCAGACTGAGGGAGGCTGCACCGGCGCCTGCGGCGTATGTCAGGCCCACTGCGACTGCGACGACTGCTGCTGTGCCTCCGGTATCCTCTCCGAGCTGGCCACCCGCAACTTGAGCCGCACCGCCACGCTCACCGCCGGCCCCCTGGTGCTTCAGAACGTCACTGTCCTGGGCTNCATCGGTTCCGTGCTGGTGCTGGCCAGCGAAGAGCTGGAGCGGATCTATTTTGTCTGCGCCAACGCTGTAGAGGCCCTGAGCTGACAGCAAAGCGGAGACGGCTAACGCCGTCCCCGCTACATATCGAAAAAGGTCAGCTGGGTGTCATAGGGCCCCTTCGCCGCTGAAACGATCCTCCTCATCTCATAGAACACTCCCCGCTCTTTACACCGCCGCGAAAAGGCCGCCCAGAGCTCCCTGGCCCTTGGGCTGGGACATTCGTACCGCTCCCCATATTGCTTTTCATACCGCTGACGCAGCCCCGGAAAGCTCTGGTCAAGCTGTTGGTAATAATATGCCTTCTGCCGGTCTCGCAGGGTCATGCCGAAGGCCGGATAGATGAACCTTCCTCCCACATCAGCCACAGCGTCCACCACCGCCAGCACGTTCTCCACGCTGTCGGTCAAAAAGGGCAGCACCGGCATGAGCACCGCCCCCGCAAATATCCCGCTTTGGGACAAGCCCGCTATAGCCTTCAATCGGGCGGAAGGACTGGGAGCCCCAGGCTCCAGTATAGCCGCCAGGCCCTCGTCCACCGTGGTCACCGTCAGCTTGCAGATCACCGGCGCCCGCTGCCGGATATCGGTATATAGGTCGGCGTCCCGCAAAATCAGATCGGACTTGGTACATACCGCTACGCCGCACTCATAGGCATGAATGAGCATCAGCGCCCGCCGGGTCAATTGAAGCTCTTTCTCAAATGGGTTATAGGGATCGGACATGGAGCCCATGCCGATAAACGCCGGCCGGATCTTCCGCCGCAGTTCGTTGCGCAGCAGCTCCAAGGCCCCCGATTTTTCCTTCACGGTGTTAAACGTCTCGTCTCCATAACATTCACTGCGGCTGTCGCAGTAGATGCAGCCGTGGCTGCAGCCCCGATACAGATTCATAGTGTGGTCGGTGCCGAACCAGGCGGTGGACTTGTTCCGGGTCAGGATATGCTTGGCTGGGGTCTGCTCCATGTTCTCCCTCCTTTCCTCTCATTGTATCACACTCTTTTTCCATCGAACAGTCCTAATTGAATTTTGTGAAGAAATATCTTTCTTTTTATATAAAGATATAGTATGATATTTCCAGCGTTTTGAAATTAAGGAGGTTTCATCATGCAAAAAAAGAAGCTGAACCTGTCGATCAAGATCCTCATCGGCCTGGCCATCGGCATTGTCGTCGGCTTGTTCCTCCCCGCCGAGATCGCAAATACCTGGATCAAGCCCTTTGGCACCCTGTTCCTGAACCTCATCAAGATGGTGGTCGTGCCCCTGGTGTTCGCCTCTATCGTGGTGGGCACCTGCGGCCTCAATGACGCCCGCTCTCTGGGCCGTCTGGGGGGCAAGACCATCCTGTACTACCTGTGTACTACCGCCTTGGCCGTCACCATCGGTCTGGTGTGCGCCAACCTCTTCCCCGTGGGCCGGAATCTGGCCTTCGAAATGGAGGCCCTCTCCGCCAGTGAGCCGCAGAGCGTGGTAGATACTCTGCTGAACATCGTCCCCACCAACCCCATTGACGTGCTGGCTAAGGGCAATATGCTCCAGATCATCTTCTTCGCCATCGCCCTGGGCGTCGGCATCCTGATGTGCGGCGAGAAGGGCAAGCCCCTCCAGGACGGTGTCAACTCCCTGGCGGAGGCCATGTATGCTCTCACCAGCTCCATTATGAAGCTGGCCCCCATCGCCGTATTTGCCCTGGTGTGTCCCGTGGTGGCGGTGAACGGCCCCAAGAGCCTTCTTCCCATGCTGGGCCTCATCCTCTCGGTCTACGGCGCCTGTATCTTCCACGCCGTGGTGGTCTATTCCGCCACTGTGGGCGGATTTGCCCACATCAGCCCCGTCCGCTTCTTCAAGGAGGCCGCTCCCGCCATGGTCTTCGCCTTCTCCTCCGCCTCCTCTGCGGCCACCATTCCCTTCTCCATGGAATCCAGCGAGCGTATGGGCGTGCCCCAGTCGGTGCGCTCCTTCGTGCTCCCCCTGGGCGCCANCATCAACATGGACGGCACCGCCATCTACCAGGGCGTATGCGCGCTGTTCATCGCCAACGCCTACGGCGTGAGCCTTACCCTGAGCCAGCAGCTGACCATCATCCTCACCTGCACCCTGGCCTCCATCGGCACCGCCGGCGTCCCCGGCGCGGGCGCGGTGATGCTGACCATGGTTCTCTCCTCCGTGGGCCTGCCCNCCGAGGGTCTGGCCATGGGCATGGTGCTGGGCATTGACCGCATCCTGGATATGGCCCGTACCTGCGTGAACATCACTGGCGACANCGCCTGTTCCGTAGTGGTGGCCGCCTCGGAAAAGCAGCTGGAGCCCACCTCCAACCGATAACCCTACATCAATCAAAAGAGGCCCGGAACCATGTGNTTCCGGGCCTCTTTTTGTACTTATTTCCGAATCTGTATGAGCTGNTCCAGCTCCGCCGTCATCCCGCAGTTCTCCCAGTGCGTCATGTCCGTGGAGCGGTAGAGAGTGGAACCAAGCTCTGGGTTGAACATCCCCTGGTCATAAATGTGGTATTCCCCGCTCTCGTCGCTGTGATAATGGGTGATCCCCTGGTATGTGGTTCCGTCAGAATTGGCCACCTGGGCATAATAGACGCCGTTCTGATACCCTACGCCCTCCACCAGCCGGCCGAAGTCGTACTCCCTGACGCTCCGGAAGTCCTCATCCAGAAGATAGACCTTAGTGTTGCCCTCGTACCACTGTCCGCCGCTCATGCCCATCATGCCGTGGCGGGCCTCCGCCGCCTCCCGGCAGAAGAGATACCCCTCCCCTGCCCAGGCAAAGGCATAGTCCACGTAGTTGTAGCCGCCGGTGGGCATCTCTGGCCGAAGGCCCTCCACCTCTCGCCAGGAGAGGCCGTCCTCCGCGGCCCACAGCTCCAGGGTCTTTGTATCCTTAACCAGGAAGGTCTCCCCATTGTAGGGAAGGATCTGTATGCCGCTGCTCCAGGGCACGTTTTCCACCCACATCCATTCTCCGCTCCCGGCGGTATCCCGCCGCAAAAGTTGGGCGTCGGACTGATTGAGGAGATAGACCCGATGGGCGCTCAGGCCCAGCGCCACCGTGCCGTTATCGGCCAGGGGCTCGATCTCCCGGAACTTCACGCTGANATTTTCCAGGCACCAGTCCAGAGAGGAGATGGGATAGGGCATCACATAGGCCCTCCCCAACAGGTCATAGGCCGCCAGCATCACCGTGTCGTTGGGGCCGTACCAGGCCTGGAGCTCGCCTATCGCCACCCCTGTTCCGTGAAACAGCTCCCCCATATGGGGCAGNAGCACCCCGGTGTCCACGGACTGGTCCATCAGNTNGACCTCCGTANCCACCAGCTCAANATGGTAGGGCCCCAGCTCACAGGCGTAGGGGGACTTGGCCAGGCGCCACTCTCTCGGCNCCCCCTTGGCCCAGTGAATGCCATCGGCGGAGACCATCTGGTCAGCCCCGGCGGCGACCCGGAACTCGCCGCCGTTCCACTCGCCGGCGGTGACCGCCCACAGGTCGTAAGGCTCACAGCGGTTCCAGGTCACTCCGTCCGAAGACCACACCAGCTGCTGCTCGTTGCCGTACTCGGCCCAGCCGTAGTAGTTGCCCTGGCTCCAGTCGCCGTTATACATATGCTTCGCTTCCCGCACCCCCACTGTCACCGCCCCGTTGGTGCACAGCACCCGCACCGGGGTGGGCACGGCTCTTTCCATGGCCTTTGCCAGCTCCCCGGCGGAGTAGTCCTTGGAGAAGGCGGCCTTGGTGCTCCAGATATCCNGGGCCTCTACCCGAAGCCCGCNATTATCCAGGGGATAGACCGCCGCGTCGAACACCAGCCCCAGCCGCTGGGCCGCCGCGCGTACCTCAGGCAGTTCGGCATAGCTTCCGCCGCCATCCAGAGAAAGGAAAAAGCCTCCCGTCTGCCCGGCAGTCTCCAAANAGCTCCCGCCTCCGGCGTTTTCCATGTACCAATAGTACTCCNGCTCCCTCTCCGCAGCAAAGGCCGGACAGAGGCAGACGCACAGCAGCAGGGCGAACAGGCCGGTCAAAATCCCCTTTTTCATTTCAGATCCTCCGTTTTCCGTTATCCCGCATGATCTGTTTTATCCTCTTTTCCTGCCTGCTTTCCGTCTCTCCGAAAGGCAAAGAACCGCTGCCCAAAATAATTGAGCACGGTGTAAAGGCCCATGCACACCACCAGCGAGACACTGTTGGCCCACTTCTCCACAAACACCGCTTGGAGCCTCTCGGCCAGCCAGGGCTGAAGCAGCGGATGGGTCACCGCCCAGAGAACAGCCACATTGATGGCAAACTTCACCGCTGAACGGCCCAGCTCCTCCTCCGAGTGGAAGGTAAAGTGGCGGTTGAGGAAAAAGCTCATCACCGCTCCCACCAAAAATCCCGCGGCGGAGGACAGCACAGGCCCCGTCCTGCCCATATCATAAAGAACCAGATTATAAAGGGACAGCTCAATGGCCATGGACACCAGGGTGTTGCCCACCCCTACCAGCAGAAAGCGAAAAAAGCTGTTATGCAGAAGCTTATCCCTCATCGTCCAGCACCTCCCGAATCAGGAACCGGGGCCGGCCCTTGGTCTCCAGATAGATCTTGCCGATATACTCCCCAATGACCCCCAAAGAGAGCAAAATAAGGCCGCCGATGGCCCACAGCGAACAGATGACGCTGGCCCACCCCGCCACCGTGAGGCCCATGGCCCACTTGACGATGAAGGTAATGAGCATGACGATGCTCACTGCAAAAATAAGGAAACCCAGCGCCGTGATCATTTTCAGGGGCTTGGTGGACAGGCTGGTGATCCCCTCCATGGCGAAGGCGAGCATCTTTTTCAGGGGGTACTTGCTCTCCCCCGCGAACCGCTCCCCCCGCTCATACTCCACCGTCCCGGCGCGGTAACCCACCATGGGCACCATGCCCCGGAGGAAGAGGTTGACCTCCTTGAACTGACTGAGGCCCTCCAGGGCCCGGCGCGACATGAGCCGGTAGTCGGCGTGGTTGAACACCGTCTCCGCCCCCATCAGATCCATCATCCGGTAAAACCCCTCGGCGGTAAACCGCTTAAAGAAGGTGTCCTTCTTCCGGGATGAGCGGACGCCGTAGACGATGTCGCATCCGGCATAGTACTCCTCCACCATCCGATCCACCGCATCCACGTCGTCCTGAAGGTCGGCGTCCATGGAGATGGCCATGTCGCATTTGTCCTTCGCGGTCATGAGTCCCGCCAGCAGGGCATTTTGATGGCCCCGGTTCCGGGTCAGATCCACCCCGGAAAAGATGGGATCATCCCTGTGGAGGGCAGAGATCAGCTCCCAAGTCCTGTCTCTGGAGCCGTCATTGACAAAGAGGATGCGGCTGTACTCGCTCACCTTCCCCGCCTGGATCAGGCCCGTCACCTTTTCCTTCAGACGTTTGGAGGTCTCGGGCAGCACCTCCTCCTCGTTGTAGCAGGGCACTACGATATATAAAATTTCCTTCACGGAGACCAGCTCCCTCTTTTGTGTGGTTTTGTCTCTGGTATTATACCATATTATAGACGAAAAAGGGAACCCGCAGGTTCCCTTTTTCCAAGAAATCCTATTCCAATAGCTCCCGCAGCCGGGCCACCGCTTTGCGCTCGATGCGGGAGACCTGCACCTGGCTGACCCCCAGGATCTTGGCGGTCTTGTCCTGGGTAAGACCCCGGAAATACCGCAGCGCCACCACCTGCTTCTCCCGCTCCGGCAGAGCGGCCACCGCCTCCCGCAGGGCCAGCTTCTCCAGCACGCCCTCCTCCATGCCCTCGTCCCCCATGAGCTGTTCCAGNGTGAGGCCGTCTCCCAGATCCATTTGGAGGGAGGACACGGGGGCGTTGGCGGTCTCAGCCGCGGCGATCTCCTCCGGCTCCAGCCCTGTCTCCATCCCCAACTCGGNGAGAGTGGGCTCCCGCCCCAGGGCGCTTTGGAGCCGATCCCTGGCCTGGCGGATGCTGCCGCCCCGCTCCCGAAGGCCCCGGCTCACCTTCACCGCTCCATCGTCCNGGAGGAACCGGCGGATCTCCCNGGCGATCTTGGGCACGGCGTAGGTGGAAAACTGACAGCCAAAGCCGGGATCAAAGCCCCGCACCGCCTTCACGAAGCCCAGGCACCCCAACTGGTAAAGATCTTCCGGGTCTACTCCCCGGCCGAAGTACCGGCGGCACACGCTCCATACCAGGCCGGAGTTCTCCTCCAGCAGCTGGGTACAGGCGCCGTTGTCTCCCTCCCGGGCAGCTTCCAGCAGTGACAGGGCCGACCCGCTCAAGCCTGGAGCCGCCGGGAAATGCGGCGGCGCATGGTCACAGTGGTGCCCTTCCCCGGCACAGAGCGCACCTTCAGCCGATCCATAAAGCTCTCCATAATGGTGNNGCCCATACCGGAGCGCTCATCCCCGCCGGTAGTAAACAGCGGCTTTCTCGCCTTTTCCACATCAGAGATGCCCACCCCGGAATCCTTTACCACGATCTCCNGCGTNNTATCCTCGNACAGCCGCAGACGCAGAGTCACCAGCCCCAGGGCCTCCGGATAGGCATGGACGATACAGTTGGTCACCGCCTCACTGACGGCGGTCTTGATATCGTTGACCTCATCCAGGGTAGGATCTAACTGGGCGGCAAAGCAGGCTGCCGCCGTCCGGGCAAGGCCCTCGTTGGCGCTGCGGCTCAAAAATGTCACTTTCGCTTCATTGACCGGCTTCATATGTATCTCCTCCTTATTCATCCCAGGCGATGAGCTTGTCCACTCCCGCCNCCTTGAGCACCTTGGCCGCCTGCGGCGGCACAGCGCGCAGGGTCATGCTTCCCCCCAGCTGGCGCATCCGCTTCCAGGCGCGCAGCACCACGGCGATGCCAGAGGAATCCATGAAGGTCACGCCCCTCATATCCAGCTCCAGCCGGCCCGGCAGAGCGGCGTCTACCCGGCGGCCAAGCTCACTCATCAACGCCTTCGCGGCATGGTGATCCACCTCACCGGATACGCTGGCGGTGAGCACCCGCCCAACTTCCTCACATTGTACCGGCATATGGCTCCCTCTCTTTCGTTAGACAATAAAAATCGCAGTATACCAAAAATTGGTATACTGCGATTATAGCCTGTCTATTCCGCTTTTTCTGTCAGAATATGGATACGAACTGGGTAAAGACCCATTTATCCCCCACTTTTTGGTAAGGGAACTCATAGAGCTGGGTGCCGGTGACCACCGGCTCCGCAGCCCCCTCAGGCCAGTCCAGCAGCTCCGCCTCCGCCTGNACGGCGCNCAGGGNGTCNTTCCCCTCCGAGGGCCAGAGGACAGAGAGGACAACACCGCCCTTCGTAATATCGCTGCCTCTCCCGCTTCCCGAGGTATACAGTCCGCCTTCCGGGCCATCGGCAAACATGGCGGATCCGTTTTTCAAAAGCGCATCCACGATCTCGTCGGAAAACAGGGTCTTCAAATAGGCCCGCAGCTCGTCCATGCTGTTCAGGCCGGGGCTGGTGACCCGGTAAAGCGTCACCTCTCCTCCCCGCTCCTCCGCCAGTATGGTGATCTGATCTGCAATGTCAAGCTCAGGCTCCCGGTATCCGGCGAACCAGCCGAACACCTCCGCCGCCTCCCGATAGGCGGCCAGTACCGTCTCGTCGTCCAGCCGAACCTCCAGGGACGGGGTGGGCTC
>CAJMXB010000015.1 GCA_905219705.1 Oscillospiraceae bacterium
GCACAGGGGCGGGTGTCACCACCACCGTGGCCGGGCCGCTCACTGCCTGCCCGGGGTCGTTGGTCATACCGGAAAAAAGATAATAGCCCGAAGCTCCCAGCGCTGCGACGCACAGGAGAAGGACTATGTAGAAGCCCTTCCCCGCCATGAAGTCGCCTGCGCGCTCTCCCATGGTTCGTTTCATTGGTTTTTAACACCTCCAGGGCCTATTGTGCCCCCTTCCCTGCCATTTATACCCGCCAGGACAAAATTTTGGCGGCGGGGAGGGATTTGCTTTTTCCCCTGTGAGGTTATATAATAATAAGCACAGGCTAACCGCCCCAGTTTCTCTTCTTAAACGAATTTTAACTTTATGTTTACACTTTTTTCTTTTCACCATGCTATACTGCAAACTTGATTCAAGCTCCAAGAATGGATCCGGAAGGAGAACATACATATGGCCGACCAAAGCAATGTCCAAACTCCCGTCAAGGAGACTCCCAAGCTCCAGGTTCCCAAAANGAAGAAAAAGTGGGTCAAACGGCTCGTCATCCTGGCCGTGATCGCAGCCCTCATCATCTTTGCCCTGTCCCGCTGTATGTCCGGCGGGATCCAGAGTGCGGCAGGCAACTACCTGCCTGCCGTGGCTCAGGTACAGGACCTGACCGTGGCCGTCACCGGCCCGGGCACCATCAAGTCCAACGACTCCTACAAGGCCACCNCCCTCATCAAGGGGGAGATCCTCACCGCCCCCTTTGAGGAGGGGGACACGGTGGAGAAGGACGACGTGCTGTTCACCATCGACGCCTCCGACGTGGAGAACGCCATCAAGCAGGCCCGCACCGNCGTGGAGCAGGCCCAGCTCTCGGTGCAGNCCGCCCAGCTCAACTACGACANCCTCGTCCGCACCCGCAATGACAACGCCGAAGACCGGCAGGTAAAGGCCAACGCCAACGGCGTGGTCACCAAGGTCTATGTGGATCCCGGCGACACCGTGGGCGCGGGCACCCCCGTCGCCGACATCCTGGATCGGGACAACATGAAGCTGGAGGTGCCCTTCCACTCGGTGAGCGCCGCCGGGTTCTATGTGGGCCAGCCGGCCTCGGTCACCGTCTCCGGCACCGCCGAGATCCTCTACGGCGCCATTACCGAGATATCCGCCACCGACNCCGTAGGCGCCGGCGGCGCCCTNGTGCGCAATGTGACCATCACCGTCCAGAATCCCGGCGCCCTGTCCGACAGCTCCATGGGCTCTGCCGCTGTGGGGGATGTGACCTGCGCCTCCTCCGGCCAGTTCGCCTACGGCGAGAGCAAGCAGCTCATTGCCAAGTATTCCGGGGAGCTGGAGACCCTGACGCTCCACGAGGGCGACCGGGTCGCCGACGGCCAGGTCGTGGGCGAATTCAAGGAGACCCAGATGCAGGATCAGATCGACGCCGCCGCCATTCAGCTGGACAACGCCCGCCTGGCTCTGCGCAACGCCCAGGACAGCCTCCAGCGCGCCGAGGACAGCCTGGAGGATTACACCATCACCTCCCCCATCACCGGCACCGTCATCGAGAAAAATTATAAGGAGGGGGACAACTACGACCCCTCCACCGCCTCCTCCACTGGAGCCAACGCCTTCCTGGCGGTCATTTATGATATGTCCCGCCTCACCTTTGACATCAACGTCTCCGAAATGGACGTGGTCCGGGTCCAGGCGGGCCAGAGGGTCACCTTCACTGCCGACGCCCTGGACGGACAGGAGTTTACCGGCGTGGTGGAAAAGGTGAACATCAACGGCACCACCCAGAACGGCAACACCTCCTACCCCGTCACCGTGGCGGTGGACGGCAACGGCCAGGACCTGGCCGCTGAGGGCCTTCTCCCCGGCATGAGCGTCTCGGCCAACATCATCGTGGAGGAGGTAGGCAGCGTCCTCTGCGTCCCCGTGGACGCCATCCAGCGCTCCGAGATCCCCTACGTCCTGGTGGCCGGAGAGGGCGCCCTGGACGAGAACGGCGGCCTGGCGGACTTTACCAAGCTGGAACAGCGCCCGGTGGAGCTGGGCCGGAACAACGATGAGTACATTGAGGTCCTCTCCGGATTGGAGGAGGGGGATGTGGTCTTCATCCCCAACGCCGCCTCCAGCTTTATGAGCGCCATGATGGGGATGTAAGCTATGGAACACCTCATCGAATTCAAAGACATCTACAAAATTTACCAGATGGGCGAGGAGACCGTCCACGCCCTGGACGGGGTGGATCTCACCATCGACCAGGGGGAATTCGTGGCCATCGTGGGCCAGTCCGGCTCCGGCAAAAGNACCGCCATGAACATCATCGGCTGTCTGGATGTGCCCACCTCCGGCACTTACCATCTGGGCGGCATCGATGTGTCCACCATGGAGGACGACCAGCAGGCGGAGATCCGCAACAAAATGCTGGGCTTCATCTTCCAGCAGTACAACCTCATCCCCAAGCTGAACGTGCAGGAAAACGTGGAGCTGCCCCTCCTCTACGCCGGGGTCTCCGCCGAGGAACGCCATGAGCGGGCCATCCGGTCTCTGGAGCGGGTGGGTCTGGCCGACAAGCGGAAGAACCTGCCCTCTCAGCTCTCCGGTGGCCAGCAGCAGCGGGTGTCCATCGCCCGGGCCCTGGCGGGGAACCCCTCGGTGATCCTGGCCGATGAGCCCACCGGAGCCCTGGACTCCCGCACCGGCCGGGAGGTGCTCTCCTTCCTCCAGAAGCTCAACGCCGAGGGGGACACCGTAGTCCTCATCACCCACGATAACTCCATCGCCGTGAAGGCCAAGCGCATCGTACGCCTTCAGGATGGCAGGATCATCTACGACGGGGACTCCCAGGATCCCCAGGCTGTGGTACAGCCCGAGGAGACCGGGGCCGCCGACGAAGACGACGGCTTTGCCGCCCTCCTGGTCGAGGAGGTGGGGGAATGAACTTCGGACAATCCTTCCGCCTGGCGGTGAAGAGCCTGATGACCAGCAAGATGCGCTCCCTGCTGACCATGCTGGGCATCATCATCGGCGTGGCGGCGGTCATCATCATCACCTCCCTGGGCAACGGCATGCAGAACTACATGAACGACCAGTTCGAGGAGATGGGCTCCAACCTGGTCCAGGCCCAGGTCTATCTCACCGGCTCCTCTTTGGACGTGAAGGCCGACGATATGTACGCCCTGGTGGAGAAGTACCCCCAGTACCTCTCCGGGGTCACCCCCTATAACAGCGTCCAGGGCACCGTCCGCCAGGGCAGCGACGAGTTTAAGCGCACCAGCGTCTACGGCGTGGGCGAGACCTTCTACAATGTCAACAAGAACACCATCATGACCGGCTCCTCCCTGGGCAAAGGCCGCTTCCTGTCCTACGTGGATGTGGAGCGGGAGATGGCGGTGTGCGTCATCGGCTCCTACCTGGAGCAGGAGGCTTTCGGCGGGGACGCCCTGGGCAAGACCCTCACTGTCTCCGGAGCTCCCTTTACCGTGGTGGGGGTGTTGGACCAAAGCGGAGACAGCTCAGAGGGCAGCAGTGACGACTGCATCTATATCCCCTATACCCAGGCCAACCGGCTGGGCGGTTCCCAGTGGTACGTCCTTTATATGTTCACCTCCACCGACCGCNCCACCGCCGCCGCGGCCAAGGGCATCGTGGAAAACCGCCTGTTCAAGGCCTACCACGNCACCGACTANTACGTAGTCNTGACCTCGGCGGAGATGATGGACGCCATAGACTCCATGGTAAACCTGCTCATGGCCATCCTCACCCTCATCGCCGCCATCTCCCTGCTGGTGGGCGGCATNGGCATCATGAACATCATGCTGGTATCCGTCACCGAGCGCACCCGGGAGATCGGCATCCGCAAATCTCTGGGGGCCAAGGGCCGGGATATCCNCAGCCAGTTCATCATCGAGGCGGGCACCACCTCCGCCATCGGCGGCGGCATCGGTATCGTGCTGGGCATCATCATGGCCAATGCGATCACCAATGTCATCGCCCTGGTGCTGGGCACCGGCNACGACGGCTTTGTGGCCATGCCTACCCTTCAGGGCATTGGCGTAGCCTTCGGCGTATCAGTTGCCATCGGCATCCTCTTCGGCTATCTGCCCGCCAACAAGGCGGCCAAGCTCAACCCCATCGACGCCCTGAGATACGATTGATAAGGAGTATCTACCATGAAGAAACGAATCTTACCCATCCTGCTCTCCCTGGCCCTGTCGGCCAGCCTCCTCCCCGCCGCCCACGCCGCCCAGGTCACCACCGCCGACATGACTCAGGTTCTGGCCGCGCTGGACATCATGACGGGCAATGAGGAGGGCGATCTGATGCTCTCCCGCCAGGTGACGAGGGCGGAGTTCACCAAGCTGGTCATCGCCGCCTCCCCCAGGGGAAAGAATGTGGGCGCGACCACCACGGTCTCCCCNTACCCCGATGTCCCCTACACCCACTGGGCGGCCCCTTATGTGGAGGCCGCCGTGGCCGCCGGGTATGTCAACGGCAACGTCTACGGCTATTTTGAGCCCGACCGCTCCATCACCCTCCAGGAGGGGGTGACCATGGCGGTGCGTCTGCTGGGCTACAGCGACAGCGACTTCTCCGGGGCCTGGCCCGCGGGGCAGATGGCCCTCTACTATAAAGAGGATCTGGACGAGGGTATCACCATCGGCCAGACCAGTGCCATGACACGGCAGGATGCCATGTACCTGTTCTACAACCTGCTCACCGCCGCCACCAAGACGGGAACGCCCTACCTGACCTCTCTGGGCTATCCCCTCACCGCCGCCGGGGAGATCGACCGGGTGGGACTCATCAACGCCGCCATGAACGGCCCGGTGGTGATGGAGGGCGACTGGCGCGGCAAGATCAACTTTGACGTGGACACCGCCACGGTGTACCGGGGCGGCTCCCTGGCCACCCTGGCCGCCCTCCAGCCCAATGACGTGATCTACTACTCCGCCTCCATGCGCACCCTGTGGGCGTACTCCAACAAGGTGACGGGCCTGTACCAGGCGGTCTCCCCCTCCGCCGCCAGCCCCCAGGCTGNCACCGTGGCGGGCAAGACCTACTCCATCGAGACCGCCGAGGCGGCCTACGCCCTGTCCAACCTGGGCGCCTATAAGACCGGAGACACGGTGACCCTCCTGCTGGGCCGGGACGGCCAGGTGGCGGCGGTAGCCTCCTCCGCCGCGGGCAGCGGCACCCTCTNCGGCGTGGTGCAGGCGGTGACCGACGCCGCCTACACCGACCAGAGCGGCAACAGCTACACCGCCAAGACCGCCCTCATCGCCGCCACCGACGGTCAAACCTACTCCTATCCCCTGGACGCAGGCTCCTCCCTCAAGGCGGGGAACCTGGTGCAGNTGGCGGTGGCCGACCGGGGCGACGCCAAGGTCTCCCGCCTCTCCGGCAGCTCCATCTCCGGTAAGGTCAACGCCGCGGGCACCCAGATCGGCAGCACCAAATTCGCCGAGGACGTGGAGATCCTGGACACCGACGGCACCGGCGCGGCGGTGAAGCTCTACCCCAGCCGCCTGGCGGGCATGAGCCTGGAAAGCGGCGATGTGCGCTACTGCCGGAAGAACGCCAACGGCGAGGTGGACGTGCTCATCCTGGACGACGCCACCGGCGATTTGTGCGCTTACGGCGTGCTCACCGAGNTCAACGAGACCGTCACCCCCATCCCCGGCTCTATCAGCNCCTTCTACGGCGCCTACCAATATGACATCGGCGGGCAGACCTACGGCTTTGTGNAGNANAACGNCATCCTGAATCTGAGCAAGGGCCCCGTGCAGATAAAGGGCAGCCTGGCCTCCCCCGAAAAGATGACGACCCTGCGCTCCGCCCGGCTCACCGGGGCGGACNCCTCCGTGGCNACCTTCTCCAACGGCGACACCTTCCCCATGTGGGATCAGGCGGTGGTCTATGTGCTGGAAAACAGCACCTACCGGCTGTCCAGCCTGGATCGGGTACGCACGGGCTACAGCCTCACCGGCTACTACGACAAGGACGCCGCCCAGGGCGGCCGTATCCGGGTCATCGTGGCAAAGGCCCAGTGACACAGTTTGTAAAAAAGCCCCGGCAGCATCACGCTGCCGGGGCTTTTTGTATCTCTTTTGAAAAATAGTGTAACTTTTTTGTCATTTTATTTGGGTTGACATTTGTATACCTCCCTGCTATACTGATGATAGAAGGTAGACAGCCGTTTACCAAAAGGAGGTGTTTTCCATGAAGGTCAATTTATCCGACGGCGAGTGGAAGCTGATGAACAAGCTCTGGCAGGGCGCGCCCCTCACCATCACCCAGCTCACCGCCGCCCTGCACTCCGAGACGGGCTGGGGCAAGCACACCGTCATCACCATGCTCTCCCGGCTGGAGGCCAAGGGGGCGGTGGCCCACGACGGGGGCCACCCCGCCAAGCGGTACTCCGCCGTCCTGAAGAAGGAGGACGCGGCCCAGAGCGAGACCAGGAGCTTTCTGGACAAGGTCTATGGGGGCCGGCTGGGACTGATGATGTCCGCCATGGTGGACTCCCGGGCCCTGACCCAGGAGGACATCGACGAGCTCACCGCCATTCTGGAGAGCGCAAAGGAGGGAGACTGACATGATGAAGGAGATCCTGATCACCTCGTCCGCCCTGATCCTGGCCCTACTGGCCATCCGGCAGGGATTCAAGGGGGTGCTGTCCCGGCGGGTGCAGTATGCCCTGTGGGCCCTGGTGCTGGTGCGCCTGCTGGTGCCGGTCAGCCTACCGGCGACAGAGTTCTCGGTCCTTACTGCCACCCAGCCGGTGCAGACGGTGGTGGCCGGCCGGGTGGCCGCCCCGNTGTTCGTGCCTGTGGCCCAGAGCGACGAGACAGCCGTGCAGTACCGGAAGCTGTCGGTGGAGCAGGTGCTGGCTTTGGTTTGGAAGGCCGGGATGGTTTTGATGGGCGGGTTTTTCCTGGTGAGTAATTTGGGGTTTTATTTCAGACTAAGGAAATATAGAAGAGAGTGGGCGGGCACAGCCCACCCCTACGGGGTAAAACAGGCGGTTTACCTGGTGCCTGAGGGTGTGATCCCCTCCCCCTGCCTGTTTGGCCGCTCCATCTATATCACCCCGGTGGTGGCGGGGGACCCTGGGCGGCTTCGCCATGTGTTGGCCCATGAGAGCACCCACGCCCGGCATCTCGACCCACTGTGGGCCCTGCTGCGGTGCGTTTGTTTGACCGTCTACTGGTTCGATCCCCTGGTGTGGGTCGCCGCCCGGTGCTCCAGGGCCGACTGTGAGCTGGCCTGTGACGAGAGCGTGTTGAGAGCCCTGGGGGAGGAAGAGCGCATCCCCTATGGGCAGACCCTGCTGTCCCTTATCCCGGTGAAGAAGGTCTCCAATCCCATGATCGCGGCCACCACCATGACCGCCGGGAAAAAGCAACTGAAAGACCGGGTGAGCCGCATCGCCAGGCGGCCCAGGCAGGTCATGGCGGCGGCCCTGGCCGTGGCGGTGCTGGCGGGTGTCGTCTCCGCCTGCACCTTCACGGGGGGCAAACCAGGCAGTGATGGCAAGGTGCCCGTCAGCGGGCCAGAGGCCCTCACCGGGGAGGAGCTGCGGTGGTTCAATGAGGAGTTCTTCTCCTCTCCGGAGGCCTCCCTCTATAACTTCCGCAACCAGTTTGCCAACCCCCTCATCCTCTATGNCCGTCCCGAGGACATCGACCTCTATGAGCTGTTCTACTGTGAGATGGGGGACGGGGAGANCAGCGACGCCGAGTTAACGGCGGCCTTTGGCTTTGATACCTGGGAGGATATGCCCTGCCCGGGCTATAAGATGACCGCTGGGGAGATAGACCGGCTCCTGGTGGAGTACACCGGCCGCTCTTTGGAGGAGACCAACAAGGTGGGGCTGGACCAATTCACCTACCTGGAAGAGTACGACGCCTACTACTGGATGCACGGGGACACCAACTNCTCCGNCGTGCCGAAGATCNCCGCCGGAGTCCGGGATGGGGATCTGGTAAAGCTTTATCACAACAGTTCCTTTGCCGGGACTTCCNGGTATTGTGTGACGCTGGTGNAGGCGGGCGGGTCCGGGACCCGCCCCTACGGAGAGCAAGGTACAGAGGAACGGCAATATTACTTTGTCTCCCNCCAGGAGTGCGAGGCCCCGGCTATCCCCACTCCTCTGCCTGCTGGGGAGCCGAAGGCGGTCATCGACCTGGATCGTCTGGAGCCCTACGCGGCCCCCACGGTGACAGTGGAGCCCCACACCGATGACTTCATCGACCACTACGACTACCGACTGGAAAACTGGAACTTNGACNAAACNAGTGTAGTGGTCTACCGCTCCTCCACCCGGCCCGGCACCGTCCACGCCGCCATCCGGCAGGACGACGGGACGATGAACGTGTTCTTCACCACCCAGGAGGACAATTATCAGAACATGTTCTTCTTCCACGACCTCTTCGGCCAGGACGGCTTCACCATCGCCTATCAGGGCCAGCTCTCCGAGCATGCGTACGGCACCCTGGTGGACTTCTACACCGTGGGCGCAGACGGGGCGCCCGCCCTGCTGTGCCGTACCCAGAACGGCTTTTACCAGCCCATCGCCGTGGATCTCAACGGGGACGGAACCAGCGAGCTGGTCACCGAAAAGGAGCTCTTCTTCCAGCGGGAAGGCCGGGTTTACCGNGCCGACCTGCCCCAGCTTNTGGGCCAGGCCCTGCCCGAGCTGGGCTACTACTGGGNCANTTCGTCCNGGGATAAATACGCCAGGTGCCTGGTGGTGTATGGCTCGGCCAGCGACGAGAAGCTGGGTGGACGGGAGTGCACCCTGCTGCTCTACTTTGACGGGGAGCAGGTGCTGGTCTATCAGCAGGGCCCCAAGTCCGCCACCGACCATGTGGTGGACGGGGCGGCGGAGGCGTACGGCGTGCCCCAGCAGGTGGTGGCCGACGCCAAGGACTACGTGCTCACCGAGGTGCTGGAGCAGCAGAAGGACGGCACCTGGCTTTATAAGGATCGGTACGACGACGGTGAGGATACCGTGGTCTTTGACGACTGGCGCATCGAGAGCTTCACCGGGTTCTACTCCGAGCAGTTCGGAGATATCGTCATTGAGGGCTGGAGCTTCAACTACGAGCTCCACACCACCACCCCGGAAAACGTGATCCTGGCGGGGGGCCGGTATATCACCATGGACGACTGGGTCTCCCCCGGCTATCCTGGTTGCNAGTGGCTCTTCTACCGGCTCAGCGGCGCGGCCAACGAAAACCGGACATTTCTCTGGCACGACATGATCAACGATATGTCCACCGACTCCTGGGCCTTCAAGGAGAATGTGATCAGCCACCTGGATCGGCTGGGCGTCGACCTGGGCGGCACCAGCGTGGCGGCGGAGAAGGCCGCCCAGGCCCTGGAGCTCATTCTGAACCACAGCGGNGGCCAGGTGCGGATGGTGCTGTCCACTCCCGACGGGGTGGGGGGCGGCGACTATCTCCTCGACCCCAACGAGGGCAACGGCCCATACGCCCGCAATCAATTCACCTCCGCCTATACCTGGAGCGAGGTGGAGCCTCCGGCGCAGACTCCAACCGGGGCCTCCCTCCTGCTGGCCGACCCCAACTGGTACAGCCAGCTCCAGTTCTGGCAGGGCAGCGACCTGGTGCTGGCCAAGGGCGGCGGCTTCAGGGAGACCTGGTTCCGGGCGGAGAGCGTGGAGCCGGCAGACGACGTGTTCTATGAGCGAAGCCGCATCTTTCCCACCATGCGGATCCTCTTTGACGAGGCGGAGCTCTCCGCGCTGCGCGGCTCCCCCTCGGTAAAAAATGAAAACCAAAGCTACCTGAACATTGCCCAGGACTGGGCGGAGGCCTACGAGGGCGGCCACCTGAAGGTGACCCCGGGCAGCTCCATGGGCAGGTTCACTTTCCTGCGGATCGTGGGCGTGGGCACCTTGGAGGATATGCCCGACGCCTGGTTCCCCCCGGAGAGCGAGGGCCATGAGCGGTTCGCCTTTATCTATGAGGCCGCCTTCCTCCCGGAAGATGAGGCGGCCCTGGCCTGGGTCATGGCGGGCAACACCGGGAACTATGAAGGCCCCGACCCCAATGTGCCTGAGGGAGCCTATTCCTACCTCCGCCGGGGCGCTATGTATCTCAATGAGACGGACAACGTCTGGGTCTGTGCCGGAGTGGGTACGGGCTGAACAAAAAGGAGCCTTCCCCCAGCGGGAAGGCTCCTTTTCATGTCAGCAGGCCCACGCACCAGACCACAGTGGCCAGCAGGGCCCCCAGGGCCACATAGCCGGGGGCGGGGATGTGCCAGCGGGGCCTGTTTTTCTGGACAAAGCCGTCGGCCACCCGCCGAGCCTCCTCCACCACCTGCTCCGCTGTGACCCCCTTTTGGCTCCACACCCCCTCCCGGACAATGAAAATGGCCTCCTCAAAAAAACGGCGGTCAGGAGATCTGACCACAATGACCCGCCGGTTGGTTCCCTTCAGCATGGACGCCGCCTCCCTTTGCAGTTTCTTCCTTCAGTATGGACACATTCCGGAAAAATATACCCGGCATACCCGGCCCCGTCCCGGCGTACACTTTTTCCGGAGGGAATGGTATGGAGAGAAGGCCCTGGGCGGCCCTGGCGGCGGTTTTTGGAGTGAACATCCTCCTTATTCTCCTCTTCCAGGCCGTNCTCTGACAGGAAAAAGACCGCTGCGTTTTTCTCGCAGCGGTCTTTTCCTTTCACCCCTCCATGTGCCGGCCCAGGAAGCCGGAGGTGGTCTGNAGGAGCTTATAGTCGGTGTCGTCGGCCACCAACGAGCCCTCCTCGGCGGCGAAGAGGACGCAGCCCAGTACGTCTCCCTCCGCCAGGATGGGGGCGGCGCAGCTGACATAGAACTTCCCGCTCTCATCGCTGACGGGGATGGGCGCCTCACCCGGCTGGTACTGATAGATCTTGCGGCCCTCCAGAAGGGCCTCCAGCCGCTCCCCCAGCCGCTTGTCCATCAAGTCCCGGCGGGGCGCGCCCGCCACGGCGATACAGGCGTCCCGATCCGTGATGNCGGTGACANGGCCGGTGGTCTTGTTCAGGGTCTCGCACATCTGAGAGGCGAAATCGCTGAGCCCACCCATAAGGGAATACTTTTTGAAGATGACCTCGCCATCCTTATCGGTGTATATCTCCAGCGGGTCGCCCTCGCGGATACGCATGGTGCGGCGGATCTCCTTGGGGATGACGACGCGTCCCAGGTCGTCGATCCGCCGTACGATTCCAGTGGCTTTCATTTCTCTCTCCTCNTNCGGTAAAATCGGTTGACGCCCTTAGTATCCGCAGGTTTGTTTTGGCTATTCTCCCAAGATAGGCGGTATGATTTGGAAACGGCGTTTTTCCCCTTTTCCGACAAAAAAGAGCGGTATCCATCCGGATACCGCTCTTTTCTATTCACTTTTTGCTCTCTCAGAGCAGATTTTTCTCGCTCTCGGGGTCGAAGAGGTGGATAAGCTCCGGCCGGAAGGTGAAATTCACGGCGGTGCCGTGGGGGATCCCGCCCCGGTGCTCCACAGGAAGGTCTGTGGTGGGGATACGCAGAACGACATCCTTGCCGCCGGCGGTCACGTGGAGATAGAGCTCGCTGCCCATCATCTCGGACACGTCCACCTTACCCTCTACGGTATGGGGCCCCGCCTCAGCGGCGAAGGAGACGTGCTCAGGCCGAATACCCAGGGTCACGTTCATATCCTTCACACCGCTGGCGTCCAGCTTGGCGTTCATGTCGGCGTTAAGGGGCACCACGGCGTCAGCCACCTTGACCTGCCAGCCGTCGCCGGCCTTCTCCAGCTTGGCGTCGAAGAAGTTCATCTGGGGCGTGCCGATAAAGCCGGCCACGAAGATGTTGGCGGGGTGGTCGAAGACCTCCTGGGGCGTGCCGATCTGCATGATGTAGCCGTCCTTCATAATGACGATCCGGTCGCCCAGCGTCATGGCCTCAGTCTGGTCGTGGGTGACGTAGATGAAGGTGGTGTCGATCCGCTGGCGCAGCTTGATGATCTCCGCCCGCATCTGGTTGCGCAGCTTGGCGTCCAGGTTGGACAGCGGCTCGTCCATGAGGAAGACCTTGGGGTTGCGGACGATGGCCCGGCCGATGGCCACCCGCTGGCGCTGGCCGCCGGACAGGGCCTTGGGCTTGCGCTCCAGGTACTGGGTGATGTCCAGGATGGCGGCGGCCTCCCGCACCTTCTTGTCGATCTCCTCCTTGGGCACCTTCTTCAGCTTCAGGGAGAAGGCCATGTTCTCGTACACGGTCATGTGGGGATAGAGGGCGTAGGACTGGAAGACCATGGCGATGTCCCGATCCTTGGGCTCCACATCGTTCATGACCTGGCCGTCGATGAGCAGCTCGCCCTCGCTGATCTCCTCCAGACCGGCCACCATCCGCAGGGTGGTGGACTTGCCGCAGCCGGAGGGGCCGACCAGGACGATGANCTCCTTGTNCGCGATCTCCAGNTTGAAGCTGTGTACGGCGGTGACCTTGTTGTCGTAGATCTTTTTGACGTTCTTCAACTGCACAGTTGCCATACTCTTGAGCCGTAGTCAGGGCGCCTCCGCGCCCTTCCCTCGCCTGTGAGGCGCGTCCTCACAGGCTTTGCGACAGGTCTCCACACTGCCGCACCGCCGGCCCGGCGGTGATTTCCTCCTTTTTTGACTCTCCGGCCCTATGGGAATGGAGTAGGGCTCGGAGGCCTTGATTTGGGGGATGCGCGTTATCATGACAGGCGTCTCCCGCCTGTGATGACCATAGGATATCACTGCATTTCCAGTATATCGCATTTTCTCGTCTTTGAATAGCTTTTTTTGCGTTTCAAAGCACATTTCCCTGAAAAATGACGGCCTTCAAATTCAGGTTCTCATCCAGCACCGCCGCATTGGCCGCCTTCCCCGGCTCCAGGGAGCCGTAGCGGCCGAATATGCCGATGGCCTTGGCAGGGTTGACCGCCGCGGCCCGGACAACGTCGTGGAGGGGGATGCCGAACTCCGCCGCCTTCTTCACACAGCCCATCAGGTCGGTCACGGAGCCGGCCAGGGTGTCGGGCTCGTGGGCCAGGGTGGCCCGGTTGCCCTTGAGGACGATCTCCTGACCGCCGAAGGGGTACTTCCCGTCGGGCATGCCGGTGCAGCGCAGGGAGTCGGAGATGAGCACCACCCGCTTGGCGCCGAACAGCTTGAACACCGCGCGCACCACCGAGGGGTGGATGTGCACGCCGTCGCAGATAAGCTCCACCCGCACATGGGAGCTGTCCGCCGCGGCGCCCACCACGCCGGGGGCGCGGTGGGTGAAGGGGGGCATGGCGTTGAAGAGGTGGGTGGCCTGGGATGCTCCCAGGCCATAGGCCTCCATGGCGGTATCGTAGTCGGCGGTGGTGTGGCCCAGGGAGACGGTGACCCAATCCTTGGCCCGGTCAATGAACTCCATGGCGCCCGGCTCCTCCGCCGCCACCGTCACCAGCTTTACAAGGCCGCCGGAGACGTCAATGAGCCGTTTGAGNATATCCGCATCGGGCTTGTGGAGCCAGTCCCCGTTCTGGGCGCCCTTTTTGGCGTAGGAGAGGAAGGGCCCCTCCAGGTTGACCCCCACCAGTTCCGCGCCGGCANTACTGCTTTTCTTGTGGGCCGCGGCCATCTTGCAGATGACGGTGAGCTGCTCCTCCAGCAGGGTCATTCCCGCGGGGCAGATCTGGGTCACGCCCCGGCTGAGCTCGTAGTCCGCCATGGTCTGGAGGCCCTGGGGATCGCCGTCGGGGAAGTCCGCCCCCTGACAGCCGTGAAAGTGGACGTCGGTCAGGCCGGGGATCACATAGCAGCCCGTGGCGTCGTAAGTTTTCCCGTNGGCGCTGGCATTGGCGACGCAGCCGCCGTCCATGCACAGCTCCCGCTGGACAAAGCCCTCCTTCAGGTCAAAGACCTGGCCGCCGGTTATCCGCATATGGATTCCCCCGCCGCGGCCAGCTTGCTCAGGGCCGCCTTGTCGCCCACCAGGGTCACATTGGGATGGAGCTGGAGGATGGAGGCGGGCACCATCGGGGTCACCGGGCCCCGGAATGCCTTGAGGACGATGTCCGCCTTGTCCTCGCCGCTGACCACCACCAGGATGTGGCGGGCCTGCATGATGTTCTTGATGCCCATGGTGAGGGCCTGGCGGGGCACGTCGGCCTCCGAGGCAAAGAAGCGCTTGTTGGCCTGGATGGTGCTCTCGGTGAGATCCACCATGTGGGTGCCCAGCTCAAAGGCGTCCTCCGGCTCATTGAAACCGATGTGGCCATTGTGNCCCATGCCCAGAAGCTGGAGGTCGATGCCCCCCAGCCCATGGATGACCTGATTGTAGCGCTCGCACTCGGCCTGNGCGTTGGCAGCCATGCCATCGGGGACATTGGTCCACTCGGGCCTGACGTCGATGTGGTCGAAGAAGTTGGTCTGCATGAAANAGCGGTAGCTCTGGTCATGGGTACCGNGNAGCCCCACATATTCGTCCAGGTTCACCGTGTGTACCTCGGCGAAGCTCAAGTCCCCCTTCTTGTACCACTCAATGAGCTGGCGGTACGTGCCGATGGGGGTGGAGCCGGTGGCCAGCCCCAGCACGCAGTTGGGCTTGATGATGACCTGGGCGGAAATGATGTTGGCCGCCCGGCGGCTCATAGCCTGATAATCGCTGGCTTGATATATCCGCATATTGCGTCACCTCGATCAATTTTCAGCAGTATTTGGCGATGGCATCCTTTATCATCCCGTCTGCCGCCTCTACGATGGCCTTGTCACTCTCCGCCAGGCCGGGCAGGGGCTTGCGGACAGTGCCGCAGTTCATGCCGTTTTTCTTGAGAATGGCCTTCATGACCGCATAGAGGTTCCCGTGGCCCTCGCACATCTTATAGATAATGCGGCACACATCGTTCTGCACCGCGGCGGCCTCGGCGACTTTGCCGGCGTAGAACAGCTCCCGGATCTTCAGGTAAAGCTCGGGCATGACGGCGTAGGTGCCGCCGATGCCGCCGGTGGCGCCCATGGCCAGGCCGGAGACAAACTGCTCGTCAGGGCCGTTCATCACCACGAAGTCCGCGCCGCCCTGATCCTTCCACATCTGGATATCCTGGGTGGGCATGGAGGAGTTCTTCACGCCGATGACCCGGGGATTCTTGCGCATCTCCGCCAGGAGGGCCGGGGTGAGGGCCACGCCGGCCAGCTGGGGGATGTTGTAGATGATGAAATCGGTGTTAGGCGCGGCGGCGGAGATGTCGTTCCAGTACTCCGCGATGCCGTAGGGGGGCAGGTGGAAGTAGATGGGCGGGATGGCGGCGATGGCGTCCACCCCGAGGCTCTCGGCGTGGCGGGAGAGCTCCTGGGAATCGGCGGTGTTGTTGCAGGCCACGTGGGCGATGATGGTGAGCTTGCCCTTGGCCTCGGCCATCACGTTCTCCAGCACTACCTTGCGCTCTTCCACGCTCTGGTAGATGCACTCACCGGAAGAGCCGCCCACATAGAGGCCCTGAACGCCCTTGTCNATCAGGTAGCGGTNCAGCCCACGCACCCGGTCGGGGGAAATGGCGCCGGCGTCATCATAGCAGGCATAGAAGGCGGGAAATACACCCTGATACTTTTTGATGTCCATTTTTTAAGCTCCTATTCTCAAAGGATGCGCATTTANGGGNTTTAGCCCTTNACTNCACNCATGGTGANCCCCTGGGTGAAGTATTTCTGGAAAATGAGGAAGACGATGATGATGGGCAGCGCGGCCAGCGAGGCGCCCGCCATCAGAAGGCCCATGTCCACGCTGGTCTCCGCCTGGAGGGTGGCAACGCCCAGGGGCATGGTGTAGTTGGCGCCGCTGGTGAGCATGATCAGCTGGAGGAAGTAGTCATTCCAGGAATTGATGAAGGTGAAGATGGCCAGGGCGCCGATACCCGGCTTCACCATGGGTACCACAATAGTGGCAAAGGTACGGATCTCGCTGGAGCCGTCCNCCCGGGCGGCCTCCAATATCTCANCCGGGATACTCTCGGAGAACTGCTTCATCAGGAACACGCCGAAGGGCCAGCCCACGGTGGGGAAGATGACGGCCCAGAGGNTGTTCATCAGACCCAGGGCGGACATCTCCTTGAGCAGGGGGATGAGGATGACCTGCTNGGGCAGGGCCATGGCGCAGATGATGAGGGAGAACAGGATCNCCCGGCCGCGAAANCGCTTTTTGGCCAGGGCGTAGNCCGCCATGGCGGCGGTGATGCAGGTGAGGATCATGGCGGTGACGGCCATAAACACCGTGTTAATGAGCCACCGGAAGGCGGCGGGAACGGTGGGGCCGGTGAGGAAATAGATGGGTTCCCCGGTACCGGAGAACTGCGCACTGAAGGGAACGGCCAGCTGGAACAGAGGCGCGGAGCGCTTGTTGAGCAGCTTGACAAAGTTCTCTCCGGTAAACTCACTGGGCCACCACACAGGCTTCATGGCGTAGATGTCGGTGGCGGGCTTAAAGGCGCCGGTGACGATCCAGTACAGGGGNAAGNCGAACAGGAACGCCAACAGGATCAGAATGAGAACGGACAGGATCTTATAGAGCCGTCTTAACGTCTGGTCGGATGTTTTCATAGTCTCTCCCCTCCTTTACTTTTCTTTCGCCAGCTTNNACTGCAGGGCAGACAGCAGGGCGATAAAGATGGCCAGCACCACGCCCATGGCGTTGGCGTACCCGAAATGGCCGGCCTGCTCGGTGAGCTTAAAGGCGGTGTGGTAAATATAATACATGACGGTATTCGTCCCCGAACCGCCGGAGGTCAGCAGCTGGATCAGCGCGAAGCACTGGAAGGAGTTGATGGTGGTGATGACCAGGATGTACAGGGTGGTGGGCATCATCTGGGGCCACTTGATCTTCCAGAACACCNGGAGATCCGTGGCGCCGTCCACCTTGGCCTCCTCCACCAGGCCCTGATCCACATTGCCCAGGGCGGAGACGTAGAGGACGATGGGCTGTCCCACGGANGNGGTGAACNGGATNAGGATGATACACCAAAGGGCATAGCGGGAATCGCCCAGGAAGTTGATGTTCTTCTCGATCACTCCCGCCCCGGTGAGCACCGTGTTAATGATGCCGGTGTAGTTGTCGAACATCCACTTCCACACCACGGTGACCGCCACGGAGCCGGTGACCACGGGCAGGTAGAAAATACAGCGGAAAGCGGAGAGCACAGGGCCTTTGAGCTTATAGATGGCGGAGGACACCCACAAAGAGAAGGCGGCCACGGCGGGCACGCTGACGATCACGATGATAAAGGTGTTCTTCAGTGCCTCCAGGAACACCTCGTCATGCACCAGGCGGCCAAAGTTCTCGAAGAAGATGAAGCTGGTGGCGGTCTTTTGGTGCATGGTGGCGTCGGTCATGCTGTAGCCGATGCAGATGAACATGGGGATCACCACAAAGCCCAGGNAGAAAATAAGGCTGGGCAGCATGAAAAGGTACCCGGCAACGTCCTCTCTGCGCTGCAGGGCCCGGCTCATGGTGGGCTTGCTGATTTTCTCTTTCGCCAAAATCAACACTCCTCTCTTGATCGTTTGATAGAAAGGGCGCCCCCTCCCCGCGCATTGCGGGGAGGGGGCGCGCTAACCCTTCAAATTTCAGGCTCGTTCAGCGGTCTATTTGGTTTAGCCGCCGATGGCCTCCGCGGCGTACTGGGCAACGACCTCAGAGACGTCGGCGCCCTCGCCCACCTTCTGGAGCATGGTCCACCAGGAGGTACGGGCCTGGGCCCAGTTGGTGGTGACCTGGTAGTAGTCGCCCAGCAGAGGCATCAGGACGTTGTACTCGGCCATGATGGCGTTGTCGGCCCAGATGTTGGACAGGTCGGCGCCCTCGGCGGTGTTGCGCACGGCGAAGTAGTTGGCGGTCTTCACGGCGTCAGCGGTGTGCTCGCTGTCGCACATGTACTTAATGAACTGCTTGGCAGCGGCGATCTTGGCATCGTTGCCGTTGTCAAAGATACCGAAGCCCCAGATACCGCCCTGCAGCTTGGCGTTGCCGTCCTCAGAGGGGAAGGCCATGAAGGCGATCTCCTCGCCGGAGACAGTCTTGCCAGCGCCGGTGCCGGCCGCGTTGGGATCGAGCTGCTGGGCAATGTTCCAGCAGAAGGCCATCTTCAGCGCGCCCTGATAGAACTTGGCGATCTCGTCGCCGCCGGCCAGGGAGGCGTCGTACTCGATACCATTGGTGTCGCGCAGCTTCTCAAGGGCCTGGACGTTCTTGGGATCGTCCCAGGTGTAGGCAGTGTGCTCGGCATTGGTGAAGGTGCCGCCGNAGAGGTTATTGACCAGGGCCCGGGTGCCCTGGTCACCGCCCTGACCGGCGCAGTATACGGCGCCGACGGTCTGGCCGAAGTGGGCGTAGAGGGCGTCAACAGCCTTGAAGAAGTCCTCGGTAGTCCAGGTGTGGGTCTCCAGATCTAAGTACTGGTCAGCGCCGGCGGCCTTGAAGGCGTCCAGGTTGACAGCCATGCAGTGGGCGGTCATGACCAGGGGATACTCATAGATAGAGCCGTCGGTGTCGGTGCAGGCGGCCATAGCGGCGGCGTTGATCTCCTTCTTGTCGGTGTCGNCCACCAGGTCGTNCAGCGCCACCATGTGGCCGTTGGCGCCCCAGTTGGCCACCAGACGCTCGGGGCCTTCCATGATAAGGTCAGGGGCGTTGCCGGCAGAGAGGGCGGAGTTGACCTTGTCGTCGCCGTCAGCNTAGGCCAGGTACTCCACGGTGACAGCGATGCCGGTCTCGGCGGTGAAGGCGTCGGTGAGAGCCTTCACCTCAGCCTCCTTGCCCCAGTTGCCGATGGGGTAAGTCCACAGGGTGATGCTCTCCGCACCGGCGGGCTCAGCGGCCTGAGACTGGGCGGGCTCAGCCGCCTTGGACTCCTCGGGGGCGCGAGTGGTGGCGGAGCCGCCGCCACAGGCGGCCAGGCCCAGGAGCATGGAGCCAGCCAGCAGCAAAGAGACGAGCTTGCTTCTTTTCATGGTGTTGTCCTCCTCATTTTTGATGGTTTTTGACCTGAGTTTTCCAAGGTCGTTGTATAAATTGTACAATTCTTCCATTGGTTTGTCAATAGGGTTTGAAAATAATTTTTATGAACCGCTTTTTTTGAAATTTCTTTCGTTCCCCACGACAGTTCCCTCTCACAGGTGTTTTTCGCCCAGTNCTTCCGCCNCCTGCTTTCTNCGGGCGCGAATGGTCTCCATATCCCGGCGGCTGACCTCGCTGAAGAGCACATCCACCAGGTAGAGCTGCGCCATGCGGGCGGCCACGGAGCCCAGCTGGAGGGGGCCCTNATTGGAGCCGCANTCCAGCACCACATCGGCCAGCTCCGCGCCGGGGGATNTGGGGTAACGGGTGACCAGGATGCACTTCACGCCCCGCTGTCTGGCGATCTTCAATATCTCCAGCAGATCCCGGGTGGCGCCGGAGTAAGAGAAGTAAAAGATCAGATCCTCCTGTGTGAGCAGTGCCGTTCGGATGGCCTGGGTGTGGGAATCCGCGACGGCATAAAAATTGGGCATGGCGGTGGCGAAGAGATGGGCGGCCTCCTGGGCCAGGAGCATGGAGCCGCCCTGGCCCATGCACAAAACCCGCCGAGCCGACAGCAGAAGGTCGGCGGCCTTTACGATGTTCTCCGGACGGATGAGCCCCAGGGTCTGGTTCACCGCCTCCACATCGGCGGCGCAGATCTTCCGGCACATATCCTCCACGCTGTCCTCCGGCAGCACCTCTCCCGACAGGGGGTTGGCGCTGCCGGCCTGGATGGNGGCANTGGAGTTGGCCACCGCCAGCTTGAAGGCGTTATAGCTCTTGTAGCCCAGCCGGCGGCAGAAGCGGGACACCGTGGCCTCCGCCACCTCCNCGGCCTGGGCCAGCTCGGAGATGGACATAAACTGGCTCTCCCGGCGGTGGGCGGTCACATAGTCGGCGATTTTCTTTTCCGAGACGGTGAGCTGGTAGTATTCATGGTTGATCTTGTCAAACACACTGCCAAACGACATAGACCCTCCCTTACGCGCGGGAAATGAGCTCATCCAGCATCTTGTCACACATGGTGAGCGCCCTGGGCAGATGGAAGGGGCCTTTGAAGGTGGAGCCCTTGGTGGAAGGCATGGTGGGCTTGCCGTCCCGGCGGAGGTAGCCGTACCACTCGCCGTACTCGGGGTCGGCAAAATGCGCCTTGCAGTAATCCAGGGTCTTCTCAAACCACTGGAGGTACTTCTCCTCCCNGGTGTCCCGATAGAGCATGAGGGAGGCGATCAGGATCTCGTTGTGGGGCCACCAGAGCTTCATGTCGTGCTCATAGGCCTCCGGGGGCTTGCCCAGGCAGTCGATAAAGTAGAGCAGTCCTCCGTACTCCTTGTCCCAGCCGGCCTCGATGGCCCAGTCGAAGATTTGGGCCGCCTTGCCCACCAGGGCGTCGTTGCCGGTGCGCTTGGCGTGCTCCAGCAGGAACCAGACCCCCTCGATGTCGTGGCCGGGGTTCACCGTGCGCCCCTCGGTGTAGTAGAGCCGGGGGTTGCCGTCCACGTCCACATTCTCCAGCAGGCACTTCAGCTCCGGCTTGACGTGATATTTAAAGATCTCGTCCACGCACTGGCCCGCCCGCTCCTCGTAGAGGGCCGCCCGCTGGGGATCCACCCGCAGGAGGGTAGAGGTGACGTTGAGGATGATCATGGGGGTGCCGAAGGCNCGGCCGGTACGGGTCTCCGGNATGGTCTTGGGGCCCAGGCCGGTGGGGTCGGGCTTTCCATGGGCCAAATCCCAATAGAGGTCANAGGCCCTTCTCGCCNGCTCCAGACAGGCCGCCTCTCCGGTCACTCCATAATACTCCGCATTGGCCAGGGCATAGAACGCCTCGGAAAAATAATACCGGCNCTGGNNCAGGGGCTCACCTTGGGCGGTGACGGTGAAGTACATCCGTCCCCCGGCCTTCTCGTTGATGCAGTGGGCCTCCATAAAGTCCAGGCAGCTCTTGGAGGCGGCCAGCCACTCCGCCTTGGCGCCATAGAGATGGCACAGCCAGGCGAAGATCCAGCCGCACCGGCCCTGCATCCAGACGCTCTTGTCGGTGGAGTAGATCTCCCCCTTCCTGTCCAGGCAGGTATATACGCCGCCGTTTTCCCTGTCCATACCGTGCTCCAGCCAAAAGCCCACACAGCGCTCCAGTTCCTCCTGGATCCACTTCTGATGGCTTTGCAGTCGGGCCTTGTCCATAAAAATTCCACCTTTCCACATTGGCTTTTTGGGGATTTTGCTACCCTTATGCCCATATCATACCCGCAGAGAGCCCCCCCGTCAAGAAAATAATTTTCAAAAAGCTGAAAATTTGCTTGACAGATGAAAAAAAGCTGGTAGCCTATAGGGTAGGATCATGTTATGCCCCGTTCCANCAAAAAGAAGGAGGAATCCCACCATGCAGCATCTTGGCATTCAGGTCAACGTGAAAAACGTCCCCGAGCTGGACAAAGGATTTATTCCCCTGCTCCAATTTGACCGGGCCTTCCTGGCCGGGGCAAAGCAGCCTCTTGACATTGCCGTGGAGCGCTCCGGCGGCCAGGTGGCCGTCTTCCGCACCAAGATCCACGCCACCGCCGATATGGCCCAGGCCGATCTTTACTACGTAGAGCGGATCGTCAAGACTATGCTGTGGCTCTACGGCGGCTTCAAGGTCTATCTCACCGACCGCGCCCTGTGTGAGAAGCTTCGGGGCATCTACGCCAAGGGCGGAGAGCAGTTTTTCGACTTCGACTATATGGCCAACGTCTTCGAGCACCCCTTTGAGGTGGTTCATTGCGAGGCCGTCCCCCAGGAAAAGGGCGACCCCAAGGCCATCGGCCGCCACCTGGAAGGCTGCCGCATCGGCTTCGACGCCGGCGGCAGCGACCGGAAGGTCTCCGCTGTCATTGACGGCGAGCCGGTGTTCTCCGAGGAGGTGGTCTGGTTCCCCAAAACCAACTCCGACCCGGACTACCATTATGACGGCATCGTCGCCGCGCTCAAGNCCGCCGCCGGGCACATGCCCCGGGTGGACGCGGTAGGCGTCTCTTCCGCCGGCGTGTACATCAATAACCGCACCATGAACGCCTCCCTCTTCCTCCAGGTGCCCAAGGCCGACTTCGACGCCAAGGTCAAGGACATCTATATNCGGGCCATCACCGACACCTTTGGTGACGTCCCCTACGCCGTGTGCAACGACGGCGACGTCTCCGCCCTGGCGGGGGCCATGAACCTGGGGGAGAACAACGTGCTGGGCATCGCCATGGGCACCAGCGAGGCGGTGGGCTATGTGNACAGCGAGGGCCGCATCACCGGCTGGCTCAATGAGCTGGCCTTCGTCCCGGTGGACGCCTCTCCCGCGGCCATGCGGGACGAGTGGAGCGGCGACATCGGATGCGGCGTGAAGTACTTCTCTCAGGACGCCGTTATCAAGCTGGCCCCCGCCGCCGGCATCACACTGGATGAGAACCTCTCCCCCGCCGAGAAGCTGAAGGCCGTTCAGAAGCTCATGGAGACTGAGGGCTCCCCCGCCGAGGCCATCTACCGCTCCATCGGCGTCTACCTGGGCCACTCCCTGGCCCTCTACCACACCTGGTACGGCTTCCGGCACGTGCTGCTCCTGGGCCGGGTCATGTCCGGCCGCGGGGGGGACATCATTCTCAGCGAGGCCAAGCGGGTGCTGGCCGATGAGTACCCCGAGATCGCGGGGCAGATCAATGTAGCCCTGCCCGACGAAAAGTCCCGCCGGGTGGGTCAGAGCGTGGCGGCTGCCTCTCTGCCGGAGGTCAAATAAATGAAAAAACATATCGTCTGCCTGGGCGACTCCAATACCCATGGCTACTGCGCCGATCCCGCCGACTGCGCCGACAGCGCTCTTCAGCGGTTCAACGAGGAGGAGCGGTGGACCCAACTGCTCCAAAAGGCCCTGGGAGAAGAGTACCTGGTCATCGAGGAGGGCCTCAGCGGCCGTACCACCGTCTTTGACGATCCCCTCTACGNGCACCTGGCCGCCCTGGACTANATCTGGCCCTGTCNGANAAGCCACGAGCCGGTGAGTCTNCTCATCATCATGCTGGGCACCAACGACGCCAAGGAGCGCTTCGGCATGAACGCCTATGCCATCGGCCTGGGAATGAAGCGGCTGGTGCAGAAGGCCCAGACGGTGGAGTGCTGGAGCGGCGGCAAGCCCAACATCCTCATTGTCGCGCCCCCCGCCATCGGCGANGGAGTGCTCACCTCCCCCGCGGCCGACGAGATGGGTACCATGGGGCCCTCCTGTGTGGAAAAATCCAGGAAGCTGCCCGGAGAATACCGCCGGGTGGCCCAGGAGACGGGCTGCGCCTTCCTCTGCGCCAACGAGGCCGGGTNTGAGTTCAACCAGGTCGNCTTTATGCACCTGACCCGGAAGGGCCACGCCCAGTTGGCCGAGAAGCTCTCCAAGCTGGTACCGGGGCTGCTGGGCTGAGCCACCGCCTTCGGGCAAACGGCAAAACCGTGTGTTGTCAAAAAAGNGGAGCTGTCGACCCTCTTCGGGCCGGCAGCTCCACTTTTCTATCTTTTCAGACCCTTCGCGATTGCGATCAAGCTATCTAACCGCTCTTCACTTAGCCCCTTTGCCGCATCCATAAGCTCATGGGCCTTTCCGTCTCGGTGTCGAAAAATTCTCTAAGGATGGGATGGCCGAGAAGGGGANTGGCAAGCACAATCACATCGCACTCCCGCACCACAGGATAAATTTTATTCATGTCGTCCCGCTGAACGCAGGGACACTCTTTGCTGCTGTGTCCACCAACGCACCCCTTACAGCCGTGGATATTCATACTGTCCAGGAAAAACTCGGTTACAGTATGGCCGGCACTCTCCGCACCCTCGGTGAACGCTTTGACCAGCGCGGAGGTATTACCATTNCTGNGGGGACTACCATTGAGAATGACAATCTTCTTGGACATGGTATTCTTCCCCCTTAAAATTTCTCCGCCAGAGCAGCCGCTTGTTTACAGCCGTCTGTCTTTTCAATGTCACCGATATTCAGGACGCCCGGAACAAGAACCTCTCCAACCATCTTCNATTTCATTAGTNCGGCAGAGCGTTCTATGGGGACGCGCACACCGTCAAAGACGGACATATCATCTTCTTCACAACAGGCGATCACTGCACACTCTTTCCCTGCAATATCTTTTCCACCTACTACANAAGAGNACAGGCGNTCAANGACCCCTTTAATTTGCGCAGGGATGGAATACCAATACACAGGCATAGAGAAAACCACAGCATCGGCCTCCAAAATAGCGGGAGCAATCGTATTAAAATCATCATCAAAGGAGCAGGCTTTTCCTGTCCTAAAGCAAGTCTCGCAAGCCCGGCAGCCCCCCACATTTTTCAGCGCAGCGTCAAAACGGGTAATAGTGTGTCCTTTGGCTTCTGCCGCTTGAACAAATGCCTCGGTCATAGAAAAGCTATTGCCTTTCTTTCGAGGACTGCCGGTAACAACAACAATTTTTTTGCTCATGCAAAGCACCTCCTGATTTTGCGGGCTTGACTTTCTCCGCACCCGATAGTATTATTTTAGCAAGAATTAAAGCAAAATCAAGTACGCACATATAAGTGCAATACTAACCTGGAGGAAAGCGTACTATGAATGAACGCTGTATTTCGCAAGAGTGTCTCAATGATACTGGTTTTAGCTACACCCTGTCTTTAATCAGCGGGAAATACAAAATGATAATCCTTTATACCTTGATGGAATTTAAGGTCGTTCGTTTTAATGAGATGAAAAAATATATTGGGAGTATTTCTTATAAGACACTGAGCTCCACGCTAAAAGAACTAGAAGCAGATCAACTGGTACATAGGGAGGAATATCCCCAAATTCCACCCAAGGTTGAGTATAGTTTAACGGAACGCGGGAAGTCTCTCATGCCTCTTTTAGATGAAATGTGCGATTGGGGTGAAAAAAACAGACTTCTGACCACGTAATTGGCGGCAAGCAAGGTAAGTGTATGGACACTTGCGATTTTCGCGCCTCTCTTTGGAGCGCTTGGCCACCTGTTCATAGTCATTGCGTAATATGGTCGCTGATTTTAGCGCCATAGAACCTTTCCTCTCAACAAAAGAAAGGCCGCGAGCGATAAACCCGCTCGCGGCTTTTCTTTTCCTCTTATCCCAGGGTGGCCTCCACCAGGGCCCAGACCTGCTGGGCGCTGANGCCGGAGCAGTCGNAGCNCNCCACTGTGCCGTTGTCGTGGAGCACATAGAAGTGGCAGATCTCTCCGCCGGTGTCGTGGTCGTTCATCCGGGCCTTCACCACCTCCAGGGACATATCCTCTGCCCGGAAGGCGGGCTTGTAGAAGGCCATCCGGTACTCCTCGGGGACGGTGTCCGAGATGGGGCCGTCATAGAGCCGCCAGTCGTAGCTCTCGGGCACGCTCACGTCCACCAATTGATCGTGGTAGTAGTCGGCGCTGTCCCCCTCGGGGAGGTGGACGTCGATCTCCACGTTGTCGTACCCCTTGCTCCAGCGGACGAAGAGGTAGTTGTAATTTTCCTTCTGGTAGCTGAGCCGGCCATAGAACTCGCTCCAGTTCACCGGGGCGGTCTGGGGCAGGTAGGGGGCAAAGTCGGCCCGTTCCCGGGCCTGGGCCAGAGTGTCGAAGGAGGCTTCCTCCCAGACAGGGATATTGTCATTGTGGGCAGTGTGGTCGAAATAGCACCTGCTGTCCGTCCACTGGGCGGCGCGCATGACAAAGCAGGCGTGGAAGAACTTGGCCCTCTCAGCGGCCCTTTCCTCCCCCTCCCCGGCGTCGCTGTGGGCGCTGAGGAAGCGGTAGCCATAGCCGTCCACCATAAACTCGCTGGTGCACACGTAGTCGGTGAGGCCGTCCCCGTTGCGGTCGTAGACATGGTAATAGGAAGTGACCCCCACCCCGTTCACGTCCNCGCTCTCCCCGTCCGGGTCGNCCAGACACTGGGGAGGCAGGCGGCCGGGGGAGACCTGGAGTTCGAAGGTGTCCAGTCCCTTGGAACCGTAAACCGTGAGCATCCAGAGCCCGCCCTTTCCGTCGTAGGTGGCGCCGGCCCGGACGGTGTAGCCGTCCCAGCCCAGCACCCAGGGCAGGTCGGTNTCGGGATCCAGGTCGGCCGGCTTGCCCTGGGGGCCCCAGAAGATCTTCTGGAGATCGGCCAGGGTCAGCTCCACGAAAAAGCTGCCGTCGGGCAGGGCAATGGAGGCGGCCACCTCGTTCATCCCCTCCTGAAAGTTCAGGGCAGGGATGCTGTAAAAGTTAAGCCTATCCCCGGCGGCGGGACTGTGGATGAGGAAGCCGTCCTTGGGGGTNGCCGCCGGGTCGATAGTACTTTCATCGGGCGCCAAAGTGGGCTCAACGGCCAGGATGTCCTCCGGCCCACTCCCGTCGCTCACCGCCACCGGTGAGGTCGCCGCCGGGGGGCTGGTGTGCCACCAGCCGCTGCCCAGGCCGAAGATCAGGGCGGCACAGGCCGCCAGAGCGCCGAATTTCATATAAATACCTCCTTTTTTCTTCTGCTTTGGCGCCTCCAGCGCCAGAAGCCGGGCGTGGAGATCCGGAGAGACCTCCTGCCGGGCCATATAAGTCTCATAGTATTCCATCCCGTTCACTCCTTCCTGTCCCCCAGCAGAGNGCGAAGCCGTTCCCTGGCCCGGGAGAGCCGGGAGCGCACCGTCCCCTCCGCCACGCCGGTGATGGCGGCGATCTCACGGGTAGACCAGCCCTCGTAGTAAAAGAGGTGAATGGCACACCGCTCCTCCGGGGGCAGCTGCCACAGCTCCTCCAGCTCCTCCCGCTCCCGCGGCTCCGGGGCCGGAAGGGTCTCGGGCAGCTCCACCACCTGCCGCCAGGAAAGGCGCAGGCGGCTTTTGCAGCCGTTGACCAGCACCCGCATGAGCCAGNCGGCGGGGTTTTCCAGGTCTGCCGGGGCTTTTTCCAGATATTTTACAAAGGCGTCCTGCACCGCGTCCTCCGCCTCCTGGGGATCGCCCAGAATGGCCAGAGCGGCCCGGTACAGCCGGTTTTCGTTCTCCTCGATCAGCTTCGCCCATTCCACCGGCCGGTTGGATGTGTGGGCCATGGTCTCACCTCCTTCTGCTCATATGACGCTTGAGAGGGGCAAAATGTTGCAAAAAAGGCCGCCGAAATTTCGGCGGCCTTTTTCGGGATCGTCCTCCCTTATGGCTTACACTGGCCGCAGGGCTCGTAACCCATCTCCAGCAGGGCGGCGCGGGAACCGCTGTAGTCCTGGCGGTTACCTTCGCTCATGGAGGCCACCCCCGAGCAGTTGGGAAGGTGGAATTTCTTGCTTTTTATATTGAGCACGTATTCCCCCTCCTCATCGGGCCCGTCANTGGGGATGGCCCCGCCGGGACCGGGGCCGGCCTTCGCCGGCGCCTCTCCCTCCAGGGCGCTCTCCCCGGTGGCGTAGTCGATCTCCACCCCGGGCTGGACGTTATAGACGAACACGTGGAAGCAGACTCCCTCCCCTCCGTCCTCCACCGACAGGGCCTCCATCTCCACGCCGGAGGCCACCAGATCCATGTCGTGGTAGATGGGGGTGACCCGGTAGAGCACATGGTTGCCGGTCTCCTTCACATAGTCCGCCACCCGATCTTCAAAGGGGAGCATCCCGTCCACATTCATATACCGGGTGCCGGTGATGAGATTGAGTTCGTTGGCGTTCTCTCCGGTGAGCTGCCAGCCGATGAGGTGGCAGCGGTTATAGAGATATTTGCCGTCCACGCAGTCGTACTTCACCGTCTGCCAGCCCGAGGGCTTCACCTGGCCGATGGAGCCCCGCTCTTCCGTGGGCATGGTCTCCGGCCCTACATTGGCATAGGCCGCGCCGCACCGGCCGAAGTAGTCCAGCTGGCTGTACCGCTCAAAGGCAGTGGAGGTCTTGTCCCCATCGGGGAAGCTGGGGGTATTCTCCTCCAGGGTCACATAGGGCTCCCCGGCATAGGCGGGCAGCTCGTCCNGGGTATAGGAGGGGGCCTGCTGGGCCGGGGCGCAGGATACCAGCAGGCAGAGCAGAAGCAGCAGGGCGGTCATCCGGCGTTTCATGGGCATTTCTCCTCTCAATTCAGGTTGAGGCCGGGCATGGACAGCGAAGGGGAAGTGTGATATGATAACAAAAACTGATCCANGCAAAACAGGAGGTATTTCCCGGTNTTCGGAAACTNTTTNAGCGCCGACAACCCCTTTTTCCTCCCCTTTGGAAAGCTGGTGGACGTGGTCTGTCTCAGTCTTTTGTGGGTGGTGTGCTCCCTGCCCATTGTNACCCTGGGCGCCGCCACCGCCGCACTTTACGACGCGGCGGCCCGGTGTGTCCGCGGCGGCCAGAGCGGGCCCTACGCCCGGTTTTTCAGCACCTTTAAGGGGAGCTTGAAGGTAGGTCTCCCGGCGGGGCTGCTGACGGCCGCCGCCGTCTGGGGCCTCTACCGTCTCCACCACTTTCTCTATCTTCATGCCCTGGAGCGGGGGCTTTGGTATGGGATCTATTTCTTTTTCTGGGTGCTGGCCCTGGTCTTCATCGGGGCCATGGGCTATGTCCTGCCCGCCCTGTCCCGGTTCGAGCTGGGCTTCGGCCGGCTGCTGGGCAACTGCCTGCGCCTGGCCATGGCGCATCTTCCCTCCACGGTGGGGCTGGGTCTTCTGCTGACGGCGGCGTTTATCCTCTTCTATGACTTCCCCCTCATCGCCATCTTCTGTCTGCCCTGTCTGGCGGCGCTGGGGGCCAGCTTTTTTCTGGAGCGGATCTTCAGGCCCTTTATGGGGGAGAACTAAACCCTTTTCCTCTATTATAATGCCAACCGGACGAAGCCGCAAGCTTTGACAGCTTTTCCGCACAAACGGCCGAAAAAGGAGCGAGCATCATGGACTACGAGGCTCTCTACATCGCCCAATCGAAGCATTTCGACGCCCCCTTCCTCAAGGGCTTTTCCTTCGCCAACGAGTGGCGCAACGAGTGGAAGCGGATCCTGCGCGCCGCCGCCCGCGCCCCCGAGCTCTACCCTGTCCAGCGGCCTGAGGCGGTCTATTCCCTGCCCCACAGCTTCTATGATACGCAGATCCTCTTCCAGTTCGACCGGGACAAGCTGTGGGACTGGTTCCAGCGGGACGGCAGGCTGAAAGAGCGGCGGGTCTTTCTTCCGCGGGAGCTGAAGATGAACGGCGACGGGGAGGTGGGCATCAAGGATTCCCAGCTCACCTGGGATCCCGACGCCCCGGAGCCCACTGTGGATCCCGCGGGCAAGGAGATCTTCGCCGCCTCCCTTCCCGGCCTGCCTCCCCCGCTGCGGGTGGTCTATGGCGGGCAGCGGGTGGAGCACTGCTTCACCGGCTGGAAAAAGAACAAGCTGCCCATNCACCTCATCCNGGCGGAGTTCACCCCCGCCTTTCTGGGGGATTCCTTCCAGGTGGCCCTGTACCTCTTCTGGATGGACGTGTGTATCCTGTCGGAAAACTGCATCAAGCTCAAGGAGAAGGACTTGAAGCCCCTGCTCCACATCTTCCGACCCTCCTCCATGCTGACAGTGAAGGGTCTGAAATAGGGGAAAAAGAGAGCCACCGTGATTCCATTTCGGAATCACGGTGGCTTTTTTCACGCTTTGTTTTCNGCCTCGAACGGAGTCACGNAGGTCGGCGGCCTCCCGGGCCAGCTTTTCGATCTCGCCGAATTTCTCCGCCTCCAGAAGCTCCATANGCACGANCCAGGTGCCGCCGCAGGCCACCACATTCTTCTGGGTCAGGTAGTCCCTGGCGTTGCCCGGCTTCACTCCGCCGGTGGGCATGAACTTCACCCCGGCGTAGGGGCCGGAGAGAGCCTTGAGCATCCCCACGCCCCCCACCACTTCGGCGGGAAAGAGCTTGACCATCTTCAGCCCCTCCCGCATGGCCGCCTCCACCTCGGAGGGGGTAGCCGTGCCGGGGATGACGGNGATAGTGTGCTTGTTGCACCAGCGGACGGTGTCCAGGTTCAGGCCCGGGCTGATGATGGCCTTGGCCCCGGCCCGGACGGCCTCCTGGGCGGTCTCAGGGGTGAGGACGGTGCCGGCGCAGACGAACATGCCGGGCACCTCCCTGGCGATGGCCTCAATGGAGCCGGCGGCAGCCTCAGAACGGAAGGTGATCTCCGCGGCGGGCAGACCGCCGTTCATCAGGGCCNTGGCCAGAGGCACGGNGTGCTCCGCCTTGTCCATTTTANTGACGGGGACGATACCGACCTTATAAAGGATCTGCTCCATATCCATGGATATCTCTCCCTTTNCTTNCGNCTTCTGCTTGTTCTCCGCCATGAACTTCTCCAGCTCAGAACGGGTGGGAAGGCCCTCGTTATNACTGACGTGCATGATCTGGATGGTGCCGATGGCCCCCGCCCGCTGGACAGCCTGCTCCAGGGAGAGGCCCTCCATCAGGGCTCTTTCCAGGNNGGCGGCAAAGCCGTCCCCGGCGCCCACGGTGTCCACGATCTCCTTGGGGGGATAGGCGGCAGTCTTGAAGGAGCCTTTCCGGGTGAAGGTCTCGGCGNCGTCGGCGCCGGTCTTCACCACCACGGTCTNGGCCCCCAGGTTCAGATAAAACTCCCCGATGACCTTGGGATCCTTGCTCCCGCAGAGGGTGAGGCCCTCGTTCTCCCCGGGCAGGACGTAGTCCGCCAGGGCGCACATCTTGTTGATCTCCTCCACCATCTTCTCCTTACTGCTCCACAGCTGAGGCCGCAGGTTGGGGTCAAAGAAGATGGGGATGCCCGCCTGACCGGCCGCATCCATCAGGTAATAGGTAGTGGCCAGGGCGGTCTCGGAGGTGNCGGGAAGGATGCCGCTTNAATGGATGGCGTCCCACTTGGTGAGATCCACGCCCTTCACATCCTCCACCGAAATGGTGGAGGCGGCGGAGCCCGCCCGGAAGTAATAGATATCCGGGTCGCCCTGGCTGGTCTTGCTTTTCAGCATAAAGCCGGTGCGGTGGTGGGGGTCGATCTGGGTCAGGGAGGTGTCGATGCCGTTTTCATTCATACAGTTGATGATCTGCCGGCCAAAGGGATCCTCTCCCACCTTGGTCAGGTAGCCCACGGTGTGGCCCAGCCGGGTCAGACCCACAGCCACGTTGAACTCAGCCCCCGCTACGGAGGTGGAGAAGTGCTTGACCTTCTCCAGCTTGGCCTCCTCCTGAGCGATGAACAGGCCCATGGGCTCGCCCACCGTCAATACGCGTTTTCCGGTCATTTTCCTCCCCTCCTTACGGCTGCTTGCCGATATAGGCCAGGNTGCCGCCGTCCACGTAGAGGATGTGGCCGTTGACGAAGTCGCTGGCCTCGCTGGCTAGGAACACGGCCGGGCCCATCAGATCCTCGGTGGTGCCCCAGCGGGCGGCCGGGGTCTTGGCGATGATAAACTGGTCGAAGGGGTGACGGGAGCCGTCGCTCTGCCGCTCCCGGAGGGGAGCGGTCTGGGGAGTGGCGATGTAGCCCGGGCCGATGCCGTTGCACTGGATGTTGGCCTCGCCGTACTCCGAGCAGATGTTCCGGGTGAGCATCTTCAGGCCGCCCTTGGCGGCGGCGTNGGAGGAGACGGTCTCCCGGCCCAGCTCGCTCATCATGGAGCAGATGTTGATGATCTTGCCCTTGCCCTTTTTCAGCATGCCGGGGATGACCGCCTTGGACCGGTGGGGAAACAGCGCAAAAGGCGTACGCCTTTTAGATCAATCCCCTCTGGTGGTGGAGCCCCGAACCTCCATGCGGTTGGGTAGCTCCTCGTAGATCGGGTAATCGGGGCCCTCCCCGGCGATGCGCTCCATCAAAAGCTCTGCGGCGCGGCGGCCCACCATCCAGGAGTCCTGGGTGATAGTGGTGATCCCCGGCGGGATCAGAGAGGCCCAGCCCCAGTCGTCGAAGCCGCACACCCCGAAACGGGAACCGATCTGGATACCGGCAGCCTGGATGCCCTGCAGAAGGCCCAGCATGGCCTGGCCGTTGACGGCGAAGGCCGCCAGCCGCTGGCCGGGGAACTGGGCCCGGAAGGCGTCCAGCATGCGCACACAGGCGTTCTTGTCATCGGGCCGGAACTGGCACAGCCACTCGTGGCCCCGGCTTCCGAAGCTGTCCTTCAGCGCGTCGGAGTATCCCTGATAGCGAAGGATACGGGGGGTCACGTATTCATTGCCCTGGGTGAAGAAGGCGATCTGCTCATAGCCCAGAGTCCGTAAGTAGGCGATACACTGGTAGGTCATGTGGTAATTCTCGGTGGCCACCGTATCCAGTACGCCGGGGGCCGAGAGGCACCGGTCGGCCAGCACGAGAGGTACACCGTTTTCATGCAGGGAAATGAGGTATTCATCGTTCTGGCCGGTGGTGTTGACGATGAGCNCGTCCACCTGGTTTTCCAGCAGATCCCGGATGGCGGAGCGCTCCCGCTCCGGGTCGTCGCCGCTGTCCACCAGAAGGAGCTGATAGCCCGCTGAGAGACACACGCTGTTGACGCCCTTGATGATGAGGGCGGAAAACTGGCTGGAGATATCGCTGACCAAACAGCCAAGAAGTCTGCTGTTTCGGGCCTTCAGGCCCTGAGCCATCCGATTGGGCCGGTAGTTCAGCCGCTCGATGACCTCCCGCACCCGCTCCCGGGTCTCTGAGGAAAGGGCGTCGTATCTTCCGTTGAGATAGCGGGAAATGGTGGTCTTGGACACACCGGCCTGCGCCGCCACCTGGTCGATGGTTACGCGGTTTTCCCGTCCAAGGCGGCCTCCTGACACGGGCTCCGACCCCCGTACTTGGTGATTTCTGCCTATATCCTAAATCTATGAAACCGGTTTGTCAATTGATTTTTGCGTTTTTCCGAACACTTTGTTGGATTTTACCTGAATTCAAGTTCCTTTTTTGTGCACTTTGTCTTGATCCGGTCTTTCCCCTCACCGGCCCGCCCGCTCCAGCTTCCCTTTTCTCCGGTTTTTAAGTTGACAGGACTGGCAAAACCTTTTATGATTAGGATACCGATACCTCAAAAATCTACCGGAGGAACGTTATGGAACGCTCGGAACTGAAGGGCCGGCTGGAAAGCCTCACCGCCTGCCGGGACATACTTGCCCAGGCCCCCATGGCCGCCGCATGCAGGCTGCTGTCCGCCCTGGACAGCCGGGCCGGCGAGCCGGTACTGTCCGCNTGGGGTGATTTCCTGTACTCATTGGGGGAGAAGGGATTCGACTCCCCCGGCGTCTGGCTGGAGCACTGGCTGCTCCACAGCGACGGCCACTGGCCCAACGCCGTGGCCCAGGATCGCTCCACCCCCGCGCTGGACGAGTGCGCCCGCCGGGATCTGGAGACCCTGGCGGCGCTGTCCGCCCTGGACGCCGCCTCCCTGCGGGAGGAGGCGGTCAGGCTCCTTCCCGCCGAAGCCCGGGGGGCCGCCGCCAGTCTGCCCCTCTGGGAGCCCTATCCGCTGATCTCCTTTGAGAAGCTCCGGGAATGGTACCGTTTCCATGGCGCGGGCCCCTTTGCCCACTGCCGGGCCTTTTTGTGGGAGGGCGACCGGCTTTTGCCGGTGGAACGCCCCGATGCCCCCGCCCAGGAGGAGCTTATGGGCTACCGGCTCCAGCGCGCCCAGGTGGAGGAGAACACCCGGGCCCTCCTGGCGGGCCGGCGGGTCAACAACGTGCTTCTCTTCGGGGACAGCGGCACTGGCAAGTCGGCCACAGTGAAATCCCTGCTGTCCCTGCCCGGAACACAGGAGCTCCGCCTGGTGGGGGTCTCCAAGGACGGCCTTGCCACCCTGCCCCAGCTCATCCGCACCCTGGCCGGGCGGCGGCAGAAATTCATCCTTTTCATCGACGACCTGGCCTTCGACCAGGACGACAAGACCTACGGCGTACTCAAGACCATCCTGGAGGGCGCTCTGGAGCCCCGCCCCGCCAATGTGGCGGTCTACGCCACCTCCAACCGCCGCAATCTGGTGCGGCAGACCTTCTCCGACCGGGCCGGGGACGAGGTGGATCGGGATGAGACCATCCAGGAGAAGACCGCCCTGGCCNACCGCTTCGGCCTGCGCATCCCCTACCTGGGTCTGCCCAAGGGAGAGTATTTGGAGCTGGTGGAGTATCTGGCCCGGCGGGCCGGCCTCACCCTCTCCAGGGAGGAGCTGACCGCTCAGGCGGTTCGCTGGGACGCCCGGCACCCCGGCCGCTCCCCCAGGACTGCGCGGCAGTTCATCGACAGTCTGACCCTTTAATCCGCGCCCTTTTCCCGCGCCTCTGCGCGGCTGCGCACCCCGATGACCACCACCGTGCGGTCGTCGGCGGAGCCCACCCGTTTTTCGCTCTCCTCCATCACCTGACGGGCCAGCTCTTTGGGGCTGTGCCCGTCAAATTTTTCCAGGCGCCCCCGCACCCAGCCGTCGTCCTCGCCGTCGGCTACCCCGTCACTGACCAGCAGCACCCAGTCCCCGGGCTCCAGGGCCAGGGCGGTCACATCGGGGCCCACGCCGTCCCCGTCGGCCAGGCCCGCCGGGAGGGCCGCGCCGCTGAGACGGCTCACCGCCGTCCCCTTGCGGATATAAGTGGGCGCCGCCCCCAGCTTGCAGATCTCGCCGGAGCCGGTATAGAGGTCAAGGCGCAGCAGATCCACCGTGGTAAAGGCCCCGCTCTCCTCATTTTTCNGCGCCAAGGCAGAGTTCACCGTCCGCAGGGCGGCGGCGCTGTCCATGCCGGAGCGCAGAAATTCCTCCAGCAGCCGCACCGCCAGGCCGCTTTCCCGGTGGGCCGCCTGGCCGCTGCCCATGCCATCACAGAGAAGGACAAAGAGGCTGCCGTCAGGCCGTTTGAACCAGGTTCCCGTGTCCCCGCTCTCCCGCTGCCCCTCCCGGCGGCGGGCGGCCAGGGCCGCCATGGCCATCAGCGGCTCAGACTGAACCAGAACGGTGCGGTGACCGCCGGACTCCTCCAGGCGCAGGGGGACTGCCATCAGCTCGGAGAGCCTGCTTATCTCCTCCTCCGAGCTCAGGGTCTCCGCCCCCTCTCCGGCCACCTCCAGCCGCAGATGGCCGGAGCGGTCATAATATACCGCCGTCTCCCCCTCTATCTCCAGGGCCGCCAGGTGCCGCCGCAGGCGCTTTTCCCGGTTGGGATCCGGGGTGAGCTCCGTGGACAGCTCCAGGGCGGAGGCGGTGAGGATGTCCACCAGGGTCTCATACTGCCGGCAAACCGCGCCCCGGCTCTCCCGTATCCGGGCCTGGTACTGCCGCCGGTAGCGCAGGGCCACCATCTCTTCGTTGGCGGCGCGCAAAAATTCGGAAAAGTGGACGCACCGGCTGGCAAACCAGCCGGGAAAATCTCCTGCCTCCCCCTTCCCCCGCTCCAGCATGGCGCCCAGGGCGTCGTTGAGGGCGTTAAAGGTGCTCACATAATCCTGCTCCCAGCAGGCGCTGCGCAGGGCGCACCGGCGGCACACCCGCTCGGCGGCCCGGTCAAAGACGACGGAGGGATCGCCGTCGTTGGGCGCGTCCTTGGGGAAGGCGGCGCGCAGACTGCCGCGCAGCTGGCGGAAGGCGTCAGCCGTGGCCTCCAGCCGCTGCCGGACGTGCTGTGCCGCCCTGCGCTGGCCCTCCTTCTCCTCCTGCCGGGTGACCAGTGCGGCCAGCCGCCGCAGCCACCCCTCCGGAATAAGCAGAAAGAGGACTGAGGCGATGAACACCTCGTAAATACCGGACAGTCGGGGCTGCGCGTCCCAGCTCCAGAGCACCGCCACAGCGTTGGCCACAGCGTAGCTCAGCACGCCGAACAGCCGTCCCTGCTTCCGTCCCGCCCCCATAAGAAGGCCGGCAAAGCCGTAGGCCATGGCGTAGAAAGGCATCCCCCCCATGGCCAGATCCATCCCCAGGC
>CAJMXB010000016.1 GCA_905219705.1 Oscillospiraceae bacterium
ACTCTCGGCGGGGCGGGAGCTGGGCCTGGGTGTGGCCGTCACTCCCGGCGGCAGCAGGGGGGCGTCCCCGCCTCCCTCCGGGGTTTCATCGGGCTCCGGGGTCTCGTCCGGCTCCTCCGTCTCGTCAGGATCCGGGCTTTCCGAGGGCTCCACACTGGCACGAGGCACGTCATCCATGGAGGCCAGCTTCAGCTCGCCCAGGCGGATATCCTCCTCATAGGGATTGAAGCCGTCGTTCACCGCCTTGACGATCTGACTGCCCGCCGGCAGGATGTGGGCGTTGCCCGCGCTGACCCAGGGCAGGGTGGTGAAGGTCACCCCGTCCATATCCAGTCCCCCCACGGCGGACTGGACGAAGTAAGCGATGTGTCCCGCCTCCAGATTGGTCTCCACATTGCGCTGGAAGATATCGATATAGCTGCCCAGATTTTTCAGCAGCACGCCGNGATCCAGGCACTTTTTGATGACCTCCTTCATGAAGGCCTGCTGGGTCTTGATGCGTCCGATGTCTCCCTCGGCGTAGCCATAGGTTTTGGNNATATGGCCGCTGTCGTCGCTGTTGTGCCGCCAGCGGACAACCCCCATGGCCCCCTCTCCATCCAGCAGCTGATNCCCCTTCTTCAGATTGATCTTGAAGTGCTGGCTGAGGTCGTTATAGTACATATCGAAGGGCACCTCAAAGTATACCCCGCCGATGGCGTCCACCAGCTCTCCAAACGCCTCCCACTGCACCACGATGTGGTAGTCCGGGTAGATGCCGGTGAGATCCTTCACCGCCGTTTTCAAACCTNCGATCCCCTNGCCGTCCTTGTCGCCCCCCNNGGCGTTATAGACCGCGTTGAGAAGGCGCAGGCCCAGGTACTGCACATAGGTGTCCCGGGGAAGGCTCATGCCGCTCAGGGACTGGTTGGGCACGTCATAGGCCACCAGCATCATGGTGTCGGTGAGCTTTCCGCCGGTGTCCTGGCTCTGTCCCACCAGGAGGAAGGTATAAAACTCCTTCTTCCGGTCAGCAGGCAGGCCGGGGATCTCCACCTCCACCAGCTCGCCGGTCTCCTCGTCGATATAGCTGGTCTGAATGGGGGGACGGGTCACCACCTCGGAGCCGTGGCCGGGCCTGTCCACATCAGGGGGCGCGGCAAAAAAGCTCCAAAAGACGTAGATGGCCACGATAATGGCAGACAGGATCGTAAGGCCCAGATAGACCCGGCGCAGGATCAGTTCCTTGCCCGTGTAGCGGGGCTTGGGTCTGCTGCCGGGCTTCTTCGGCTGGGCCGGCTTCTGCTGGGACTTTTTGACCTCCCCCTGGGGTTTGTGCTGGGGTTTCTTTTCCCCGCCCTGGGCTTTTCCGGCCCCGGAGGTCACGCCGTCTTTCTTTTCTTTTTCCTGGCTCATAGGCGGTATTTATCCTTTCCGGCGCTCTAATATGTAATCCAAAGCTCCTTGGGTATTCTTGTGGATGGGTACGCCCCGTTCCTTCAAATCGTCCACGCTCATGGCGAGGCCCATCTCCAGCGCGGCGTCCAGGTCGGTATAACACAGCCGCCGCAGCTCCTCCACGCCGGGGAAGTCGCGGTTGGGCTCCATGTAGTCGGCCAAGTAGATGATCTTTTCCAAAAGGGTCATGTCCGCCCGGCCGGTGGTGTGCCAATAGATCGCCCAGTNGACCTCCTCCGGCTGGCCGTAGATCCTCCTGGCAATGGCCGCCCCGCTCTTGGAGTGGAGCAGCTTCTCACTCTGGCGCTCCAGCTCGTCCAGCTCTATGCCCGCGGCCTCGCAGATGGCAAGGTGCTCTTCCAGTGGCAGGTACTTGGTACAGTCGTGGAGGATGCCCGCCCGGCGGGNCAGCTCCGGATCGGCGCCCCAGTGCTCCGCCAGCTTCACCGCCTCCNGCTCCACTCCTAAGATGTGCCGGTGGCGTTTGGCGTATACCATAGAGAGGGAGCAAGCACGCAGCTGGTCGTCTGTAAGCCGCGTCAGATCGGCGTGGGTGCCGTAAAGGCCATTGCGCAGGATATAACCGTAAACTGCCGGGGCCAGGTATTGGCTGCCCTCTCCCTTCTCCAGCAGGGCCCGAAGACGGGTGGAAGAAATATCCACAATCTCCTCCAAGTTCAGCAGCCTTACCGTTGCGCCATAATTCTGTGCCAACCGCCCCGCCTGCTCCGCCATGGCCTGACGGTCATCCGTCTCACTGCGGACAAAGGCGGCCAGATTGGCCAGCTTACATATTTTCTCCGGCTCCCTCCACTCGGAAAAGGACAAAAGCATATCCGAGCCCATTAAAAGCCAAAGCTCATCATGGCTGTATTTTTCCCGGAGCAGCGCAAGGGTCTCGACTGTATAGCTTTCCCCACTGCGCCGCAGCTCCACCGCGTCCGTANAGATCGCGCCATATTGCTCGATGGTATCCACCGCTATCATCACCATGTCCAGCCGTTGCTCATCCCTTGGAGTGTTTTCCGGCAAAGGTTTATGCGGCGGTGTTCCCACCGGAATGAATATAAGATGATCCAGTCCCAGCTTTTCCATCGCCAGCTTTGCTGCGACCAGATGTCCCCGGTGAGGCGGATTAAAGGTACCGCCGTAAATGCCGATCTTCACGCCAAGTCCCCCCTCACTTCACAAGGACGATGCGATCCTTTTTATCCTTTTTATGGCTTTGACGATATAAAACGAATTTTGTTCCGATCACCTGTACCACTTCCGACCGGGTGGCCCCGCTCAATTCGTCAGCGGCCTGCCGGGGAGAGAGCTCCGCCGTCTCCAGCACCCGGCACTTGATAAGCTCCCGGGCCTCNAGGGCCTCGTCGGCCTGGCGGATCAGGTCGCCGCCGATGTTCCCCTTGCCGATGTGGACGATGGGCTCCAGGGGGTTTGCCATGGCCCGCAGCTGGGCCCTCTGCTTGCTCGTTAGATCAGCCATTTTCTCCTCCCAAGCGTCATTGCGCGCTTTCCGACAGGTATTTTTCCAGCTCTGTCTTGAACTGCTCCAGCGCCCTGCCCCGGNGGGAGATGGCGTTTTTCTCCTCCCCGGTCATCTGGGCGAAGGTCTNCCGCTTCTNCGGCACCAGGAACACCGGGTCGTNGCCGAAGCCGTCCTCCCCCCTGGGGCCGTATGTGATAAGTCCCGGGCACTCCCCCCGGGCGGTGAGGGTATCCCCATTGGGAAAGGCGCAGCAGATGCAGGAGACGAATTTGGCGCTGCGGTCGATCTGACCGGAAAGACCGCTGAGCACCAGCTCATAGCGGTCTTTGTCCGTGAGGCCCTCGCCGCCATAGCGGGCGGAATAGACTCCCGGCCCGCCGCCCAGAGCGGTGACGCACAGCCCGGAGTCGTCGGCAATGGCGGGCAGGCCGCTGGCCTTCATCACTGCCTGGGCCTTCAGCGCGGCGTTTTCCTCAAAGGTCTCACCGGTCTCCTCCACTTCCACATCCACGCCCACGTCGGATTCCAGTACCACCTCTACCCCCAGTTGGGACAGGATGGCGGACATCTCCGCCAGTTTGTGGTTATTTTTGCTCGCCAGTACGATTTTCATGTGTTCAGCCCCCAAGTACGCTTTTCTGGATGCCTTGAAGCTCCTTGATACCCTTGGCGCAGAGATCCACCAGGGCGCGCTGCTCCTCCAGGGTGAAGGCCCGTCCCTCACCGGTGCCCTGGATCTCCACCAGCTTTCCGCTGCCGGTCATCACACAGTTGAGATCCACCTGGGCGGAGGAGTCTTCCTCGTAGCACAGATCCAGCAGCAGCTCGTCGTTTACGATGCCCGCCGACACGGCGGAAACGCAGTCCACCAGCGGCATCTCTTCCAGCATCCCCTCCTCCACCAATTTGTGAAGGGCCAGGGACAGGGCCACGAAGCCCCCGGTGACGCTGGCGGTGCGGGTGCCTCCGTCTCCCTGGAGCACGTCGCAGTCCACAGTGATGGTGCGCTCCCCCAGCTTGGCCATGTCCACACAGGCCCGGAGGGAGCGGCCCACCAGCCGCTGGATCTCCGCGGAGCGGGGAGACAGCTTCAGCTTGGCGATGTCCCGGCGCGAACGCTCCCGGTTGGCCCGGGGGAGCATGGAATACTCCGCGGTGACCCAGCCCTCCCCCTCGGGGACATGGGGCGGGGTGCGCTCCTCCACACTGGCACAGCAGAGCACCTGGGTGTTGCCGCACTTGATCAGGCAGGAGCCCTCGGCAAATTTGTTGAAGTGAGGGATGATCTCAACAGGCCGCAGTTGGTCGTTTTTTCTTCCGTCGATCCGGGACATGGCAAATTCCTCCTTACAGCAGTGCGTCTACAAAGGCGGCGGGCTCAAANGGGGTCAGANCGTCTACCCCTTCGCCCACGCCCACAAACTTTACCGGCACCCCCAGCTGCCTGGCGATGGCAACGACGATACCTCCCTTGGCGGTACCGTCCAGTTTTGTCAGGATGACTCCGGTGAGGCCGGCGGACTCCATAAACTGCTTGGCCTGAATAAGGCCGTTCTGGCCGGTGGTGGCGTCCAGCACCAGCAGGGTCTCCCGGCTGGCGTCGGGGGCCTCCCGGTCGATGACCCGGCTTATTTTGCTCAGCTCGTTCATCAGATTCTGCTTGTTGTGGAGCCGGCCGGCGGTGTCCACCAGCACCACATCGACCCGGCGGGCCTTTGCGGCGGAGAGAGCGTCGAAGACCACGGCGGCGGGGTCGGCCCCCTCGTGCTGCTTGACGATCTCCACCCCGGCCCGTTCGCTCCAGATGGTGAGCTGGTCGGCGGCGGCGGCCCGGAAGGTATCTCCGGCGCACAGCAGCACCCGCTTACCCTCGCTTTTGAGTCTGCTGGCCAGCTTGCCGATGGTGGTGGTCTTCCCCACTCCGTTGACCCCGATGAAAAGAACCACGGCGGGGGCCTTGGACAGCTCCAGCTCCGGCTGACCCACCGAGAGCATCTCCACCAAAATGGTCTTTAAGACCTCCCGGGCTTCTCCGGCGGTCTTCACATGCGCCTCCCTGCACCGCCCCCGCAGGCTCTCGCTGACCTCCAGGGCGGTATCCACGCCCATGTCGGAGAGGATGAGGGTCTCCTCCAGCTGGTCGTAAAACTCGTCGTTCAGCTCTCCGGCGAAAAGCTCCGAAAAGGAGTGGCCGATATTCTCTTTGGTGCGGCTCAGCCCCTGGCGTATCTTCTCAATAAATCCCATGTCAGTCCTCCGGCCCAATGGTATGTCCGCAGTTGGGGCAGTTGCTCAGCGGCTCATAGAGCGCGCCCAGGTTCTTCCCGCAGTGGGGGCAGTTCCAAAACTTGGTGCGCAGGNCGATCAGCGCCAGCAGGCCCAGCGCCGAGAGTACCATACANACCTTNTCCCGCTCCGTGTGGATGCGTCCCTCCACAAAGGGCACCAGCATCAGCAGGATGCTGAAAATCTGTAATTGCAGGCTTTTTTTCAAATTCATTTTCATTTGATGTTCAGTTCCTTCTCCACATCGTTGAGGTTGATGGTCAACACCCGTGTGACCCCCNGCTCCTGCATGGNCACGCCGTAGAGGGCGTCGGCCTCCTCCATGGTGCCCCGGCGGTGGGTGATGACGATGAACTGGGTCTTCTCGCTCATCTGGCGCATATACCGGGCAAAGCGCACCACATTGGGGTCGTCCAGGGCGGCCTCGATCTCATCCATGACCACGAAGGGAGTGGGACGCACCTTCAAAATGGCAAAGTAAAGGGCGATGGCCACAAAGGCCTTTTCGCCGCCGGAGAGGAGGGTGATGATCTTCAGGCTCTTCCCCGGGGGCTGTACCTTGATCTCAATGCCGCAGTTGAGGATATCCTCCGGATTCTCCAGCTCCAAAGTGGCCTTGCCGCCGCCAAAAAGCTCCAGGAAGGTCTCCTGGAAGGCCTCGCTGATCTTGGCAAATTGCTCGGAGAATATCTTCTCCATCTCGGCCGTCACATCGGCGATGACCTTCTCCAGCTCCCCCTTGGCCTTGCGCACATCGTCCCGCTGGTCGATGAAGTAGGTGTACCGCTCGTTGACCCTGGCGAACTCCTCAATGGCGTCCAGATTGATGTTCCCCAGGCCGGAGATGGAGCGCTTCAGCTCCCCCACCCGGCGCTGGGCCTTGGGCACGCTCTCCAGCTCCACCCGCTGGGCCTTGGCGGCCTCATGGCTGAGCTCATAGGTCTCCCAGAGCCTGTCCAGGATCTGCTTTTCCTCCAGTTCAGCGGTGGTCTTTCTCTGCTCCAGAACAGAGACCTCCCGCTCCATGGCCAGCAGCTCGTTGTTCTTGTCCCGGCTGGCCTTGTCCGCGCGGGTACGCTCCCCCTCNAGGTCGAGCCGGGCCTGGTTNAGCCGGGCCAGCTCCTTCTGCCGCTCGGCGTTCTCCATGCGGATGGTCTGGAGAAGGTTTTCCTTTTCCTGGATCTGCCGCTCCAGCTCCAGGTTCTGCTCTCCCAGCTCCCGGATGCGCCGGGCCCGGTCTTCCCGGTCGCCGGCCATGTCGGAGCGCAAGTCCTCCAGCTCCCGAAGGGACTGGCGGGAGGCCAGCTCCTCCGCCTCAAAGGCGGCCTTCCTTGCCCCCAGGGTGGCGATCTCGCCGGCGATGGCGTCCATTTTCTCCCGCAGGTCGTTCTGCCCCTTGGCCTTGCCCTCGGCCTCAGAGCGCAGGGCGGCGGCGGAGCCCTCCAGCTCCTCGATGCGCTTCCGGGCGCTCTGGGTGTCCTCCTCGGTGCGCTGGGCGCGCTGGGAGAGCTGTTCCAGCTCCCGCTTCCACTCGTCCCGCTGGCGCACCTGGTCGCCCTCAGCCTGCTCTAAGTGGGTCACCCGCTCAGCCAGCTTCAGAATGTCGTCCTCGTGCTGGCGCTGCTGGGCCTGGGCGGCGTCCATCTCATACTGGGCGCCGNTGACCTCCCGCNTGGCCTCGTCCAGCTCCTTACCCAGGGCGGCAAGCTTCTCATTCAGGCCCGCCTCCTGTTCCCGAAGCCGCTCCAGCTCTCCCTGGCGGGACAAAATGCCCGCCGTCTTGGAGGCGGAGCCGCCGGTCATGGCGCCGCCGGGATTGAGCACCTGGCCGTCCAGGGTGACGATCTTCAGCCGGTGCTTATATTTCCGGGCCATGGCGATGGCCGTATCCAGATCCTCGGCGATGACCGTTCGGCCCAGCAGGGAGGCAAAGACCTTCCGGTACTTCTTCTCGCACTCGATGAGCGCGTCGCCCATGCCCACAAANCCCTTCTCATCCTCCACCCCGCTCTCCTTGAACTCCTGGGGCTGGATGGCACTGAGGGGCAGGAAGGTGCACCGCCCCCCGTCCCTTCTCTTCAGATATTGAATGGCGGCCTTGCCGTCCTCCTCCCGCTCCACCACGATGTTCTGCATGGCGGAGCCCAGGGCGGTCTCAATGGCCACGGTGTACTCCCCGCCGACTCGGAGGAGGCCCGCCACCGGGCCCAAAACGCCCTTGAGCTGGCCCCGCTCAGACTCTCCCATCACCTGCTTGACCGCCTTGGAATAGCCCTCGTAGAGCTTTTCCATCTCGGTGAGCATGTGGATGCGGCTCTGGAGGGCGCCCTGCTCCATCTGGAGTTTCACGTGCTTATCCTCTGTCTCCTTCAGCTTATTGTAGCGGCTGGACAGGCGCAGGGCATAACCGCTGATGATATTCTTGATAGAGTCCCTGTCCTCCTTGGCCTGCTCCAGATCCTTCTGGGCAGCCTCCCGCTCAGCCCGGNCGGCCCCCAGCCGCTCCTCCCCGGNGGAGAGCTCCTGGCGCAGGGCGGCGTCCCGATCCATGATCTCCTGGGCGGCGGCGGCCAGGGCGGAGAGAATGGCCTTGGCCNCCANNGCGGAGGCGGTCTCCATGGCCTCCTTCTCCCGCAGGGCCTCCATCTCCCCGGCCAGGGTGCCGGCGCTTCTGCCCAGCTCGTCGGCCTGGGTCTGCTGGGCGGTCATCTGCTCGTCCAGGGCGGCCATCTCCCGGCTTATCTCATCCAGCCGGCTCTGCCGCGCCTCGATCTGCCCCTCAATGGAGCCGGCCCGGCCCTCCTGGGCCTCCAGCTCCTGCTGGAGCTGCTGGACGTTGGCCGCGTTGTTCTCCATGTTGGCCTTCAAAACGGCGATGGCGTTTTCACACTCGTTGGCGTCGGTCTGGCGGCCCATCATCTCAAAGCGGATGCCCTCGGCGTCCATCTCCTTCTGGCGCATTTGGGCGCCGATGGCCTCGGCCTGGGCGTAGAGCCGCTCNACCTCCGCCTGGGCCTGCGTCTTCTGGCGCAGGGCGTTTTCGTAGTCCGACTNCACCTTGATGGCCCCGGTGCGGATGCGCTCCAGCTGCTCCAGCCACAGGGAGATCTCCAGCCCCCGCAGCTCATCCCGGAGGATGAGGAACTTCTTGGCCTTCTCCGCAGAGAGGCGCAGGGGCTCCACCTGGAGCNCCAGCTCGTCGATCTTATCGTTGATGCGCACCAGGTTCTCCTCGGTGCGCTCCAGCTTCCGCTGGGCCTCCTCCTTCCGGTGGCGGAACCGGGAGATGCCCGCCGCCTCCTCGAAGATCTCCCGGCGGTCTTCGCTGCGGATGGACAATATCTCGTCGATCTTGCCCTGGCCGATAATGGAGTAGCCCTCCCGGCCCAGACCGGTGTCCATAAACAGCTCATTGACGTCCTTCAGACGCACCGAGCGGCGGTTGATGTAGTACTCGCTCNCCCCGGAGCGGTAATACCGCCGGGTGACCATGACCTCGCTCTCCTCCATGTTGGGGAAGAGATGCTCGGTATTGTCCAGCACAAGGGAGACCTCGGCGAATCCCAGCTGCTTGCGCTTGNCTGTTCCACCAAAGATCACGNCCTCCATCTTGCCCCCCCGGAGGGCCCGGGTGGACTGCTCCCCCATGACCCAGCGGATAGCGTCGGAAATATTTGATTTTCCCGACCCGTTGGGGCCCACGATGGCCGTGATGTCCTCTCCAAAGGAGAGGACGGTCTTGTCGGGGNAGGACTTGAAGNCNTGGATCTCCAGCGCTTTTAAGTACACGCTCGTCACCTCATCATTCCAATGGACATAGGAATACATTTTAAGTAGTTTATTATACCAATTTTGGACAAGGATTGCAAATGCTTTTCTGCCTCTTTCTCTTCGGAAAACCTCCACTTGCCCTTTGTCCTGTCAAGTGGTATCATAGAGGCAGAAATCCGGGCAAAAGGGGGCGAAGATATGGACTTTTACCGCAAAAAGGTCTTCCCCGCCCTGGCCGAGGGACTGTGGCTGGTCTTTCTCTTTCTGGATCTGACAAATATGGCGGACTCTACCTGGGTGAAATTCGCCGCCATCTGCCTGTGCTGCCTCACCGCCTTTTTGGGGTGCAAGACCGCCGACGGAAAGCTGGTGGCCCTGGCCCTGTGCTTCACCGTGGGAGCAGACTGGTTCCTCCTGGTGCGCAATGACCACTACACCTTGGGGATCGGACTTTTCATCATCGTCCAGCTCCTATACGCCTACCGGCTCTATCAGCTTCGCGGCGGGTGGCCCANCCCCGCCGGTCTGAGCCTTCGCCTTCTCTGCCTGGCGGCACTCCTTATGGGAACGGTGTGCTTTGCCTACTTCGCCTACACCTGGCGGGACGGGCCATCCAGATATTCTCTGTTCCAGACCCTGTGGTCTTTTTTCGCGACCCTACTCCCTCTCTTCTATTTTGTCAATCTCTGCGTCAATGCCGCCGAGGCCTTTGTCCTGGGAAAGAAACACCGCGCCTTCGCCTGGGGCCTATTGCTGTTCATCCTCTGTGATATCTGCGTGGGGGCCTATAACCTGGGGCTCTTCACTTCCTTTACCTGGTGGGGCTCCTGGCTATTCTACCTGCCCTCCCAAGTGCTCATCGTTCTATCCCAAGAAACAGAAAGCGGGGATGCTCCATGAGAAAGCCCTCCAAGCTCCTCACCCTTTTCGCCACCCTTATCACCGCTGTATTTTCCCTCACCGCCGCCGTGGCCCTGCCCATCCTGTGGNGNGNCTGNTACTACAGCCAGATCGCCTCCCTGCGCCTGGTGGAGCAGACCGGCTACTCCGAGGGGGTCATCCGGGGCGCCTTCGACGCCGTTATGGACTGTCTGGTGATGGACGCCCCCTTCTCCACCGGGTCTCTTCGGTGGTCGGAGAGCGGCGCGGCCCACTTTGCCGACTGCAAAGTCCTCTTCCGCCTGGACTTTCTGGTTCTGGCCGTCAGCGGCGCCCTTCTTCTGCTCCTGGCGCTCATCGCCCTGTTCTCCANCGGCTTTCGGGAGAANTTCGCCGCCTCTGCGCCCCTTTTGGCCCTTTGCCTCACCCTGCTCCTCTTCGCCGCCTTCGCCGTCTGGGCCCTCATGGACTTTGAGGGACTCTTCACCGCCTTCCATACCCTGTGCTTTCCCGGCAAGACCAACTGGATCTTTGAGTGGCGCACTGNCGAGATCATTNTCATCCTGCCCGAGCAGTTCTGGGCCCGCACCGCCGCACTGGTGGGCGTGGTTGCCGTGGCGCTGGAGGCCCTTCTGGCCCTGCTCCTGTCCTTCTTCCGCCGCCTTCTCACCCCCAAGAGCATCTACCAGCAGCTGCTCAAGCGCCGGAGCCGCCGCTGAAAAAGAGGCAAAAAATGCCGGGAACGTAATGTTCCCGGCATTTTTATTTCCCTGTTCGTCCGGCCCGGCGTTCAAGCCTCTCCGCCCAGCTTTTCCATGGCGGCTTTGGCGGCCATCTGCTCGGCCTCTTTTTTGCTGTGGCCCTCACCCTGGCCGACGCTCGCCCCGTTAAGGGTCACCTCCACGGTGAAACGCTTGGCGTGGTCGGGGCCGCTCTCTCCGGTCATGTGGTAGGCCAGCGCCTGACCACTGTGACGCTGTACCAGCTCCTGGAGAGCTGTTTTGTAGTCCCGGCTGGCGCTCTTTTCCCGCTCCTTGTCCAGGATGAACCGGCGGATGATCTTGGCGCACGCCTCCAGACCTNCGTNCAGATAGACTGCCGCCAGAATGGCCTCCACCGCGTCGGCCCGGATAGAGGGCCGCTCCCGGCCGCCGCCGGCGGCCTCTCCCCGGCCCAGCTTCAAATGCTCCCCCAGGGCCAGCCGGTCGGCCACCTCGGCCAGGCTCTCCTCACACACCAGGGCGGCCCGGGTGCGGGTCAGATCCCCCTCGGGCAGGTCGGGATGGGTCTGAAACAGATAGTCCGCCGTCACCATGCCCAGAATGGAATCTCCCAAAAACTCCAGCCGCTCGTTGCTCCCCATGGGGGAGTGGTTCTCGTTGGCGTAGGAGGAGTGGGTCAGGGCGTTTTCCAGCAGGGCCCGGTCATGGAAGGAGTAGCCCAGCTTGGCCTCCAGTGATTCCATCACTCGCCCAGCATATTCTGCAGGCAGTTCACCAGATCGCCCACAGTGTGGATGGCGCTCAGATCTTCCTCGCCCAGCTCCTCCACATTGAACTCCTCCTCCAGGCTCATGGAAAGCTCCACAATATCCACGGAATCGGCGCCCAGATCTNCAAAGCTGGTGTCCTCGGTGATCTCACCGGGTTCCACGCCGAACTGCTCGGCGAGCAGCTTCACGACTTTTTCAAAAATCATACCATCGAACTTCCTTTCACGGTATTTCAATTCCCCTTGATAATAGGCAATATTCGCTACCCTGTCAAGGGGGAATTCAAATTTTTTCCTCCGCCGCGGCCGACTTCGCCGGCAGCTTCATATACTCCATATTCTCCGTAATGCTCTCAATGATGCCGGAGGAGGCGAATTTTGCCGCCTGGGCAATGGCGTTTTTGATGGCGTAGCCGTCGGAGGAGCCGTGGGCCTTGATCACCGGCCTGGAGATGCCCAGCAGGGCGGTGCCCCCCACCTCACGGGAGTCCAGCAGTTTTTTGAAGTCCCGGATCCCGCCGGAGACCATCACTGCCGAGAGCTTGGTCAGGGCGTTTTTCTTGAACATCTTCTTCATCTCCCCGGACAGGTACAGGGCGGTGCCCTCCAGAGTCTTGAGAAAGATGTTCCCGGCGTAGCCGTCGCAGACGATCACGTCCACCGCCCCCAGCACGGCCTCCCGGGCCTCCACATTGCCCACGAAATGGATGCGGCCCTCGCTGTCCGCCTCCTTCAAAAGGGCGTAGGTCTCCCGTTGGAGGGCCGTGCCCTTGCTCTCCTCGGCCCCGATGTTCAAAAGGCCCACCCGGGGCTCCGGCTTGCCCAGGAAGTGCTCGGCATAATAGGAGCCCATGAAGGCGAACTGGAGCAGGTACTCCGGGGTGCACTCGGCGGTGGCTCCGGCGTCGATGAGGATGGCCCCGCCGGGAACGGGCAGCTTGGGAGCCAGNGCAGCCCGGCGGATGCCCCGGATGCGCTTGGTCACCAGGGTGNCCCCGGNGANCAGGGCGCNNGTNGNGCCNGCGGAGACGAAGGCGTCCCCCTTGCCCTCCTTGAGCAGGTTCAGCCCCACCNTNAGGGAGGAGTCCTTCTTCTCCTTGAAGGCGGTNGCGGCGTTGTCCTCCATGTCCACCACCTGGTCGGCGTGGACGATCTCCACGCCGGGAGGGGGCTNGCTCAGGCCCAGCTCCTTGAGGATATCCATGATCTCATAGCCCCGGCCCACCAGGACGGTCTCTACCCCCAGNTCCCGGACGGCCTCGATGGCGCCCTCTACGTTACAGCGGGGGGCATTGTCCCCTCCCATGGCGTCTACAATGATCTTCATGGCGCTTCCCTCCTGTCACTCAGTCCCAGCAGATAATCGGCGGAGACGTGGTAATGGCGGCAAAGGACAACTAACCGTTCCAAAGTAGTTCCCTTTTTCCCACTTTCCATTTCACTCACTTGAGTCGCTTTAACCCCGATAGCCTCTGCCAAATCCGCCTGACTCTCACCAACCGCCACACGGACTTCCCGTAAACGTTGTGCAAAAATTTCCATTTTTTCTCCCTTTAGCCTTGCCATTCTTCGCTTTTAGCGTTATATTTATATTCGCTAAAAGCGAGGTGGTTTTATGGACATCCTTACCGAAATTTTCTATCTNATCGATGAAAGCCTGCCGAGCCAGTCCTATCCCGACCCGGCGGCCAAGGCTCTCTGCGCCACATTTACTTCTGAACAAGCCAAGCTGTTCGACGATTATATTGCAGAGGAATCCGCCAGAGAAGATTCGGAGCGGCTTCGCCTGTTCCACTTCCTGGTGAAGCTGGGCCTATACATTCCGGGCCGCTAAAGCCTCCAGCGCCCGCCGGGCAATGAGGGTATTCTTCTCCCGCTTGCCGCCCTTCACCCGCTCGGGCCAGGGGGGCATGATGCCGAAATTCACGTTCATAGGCTGGAAATTGGTAACGCTCTCGTTGGAGATGTACAGAGCCAGCGCCCCGATGGCGGTCTCGGCGGGAAAATCCACCGGGCTCTGCCCCTGGAGCCTTCTGGCCAGCTCGATGGCGCACAGGCACCCGCTGGCGGCCGACTCCACATATCCCTCCACCCCGGTGATCTGCCCGGCGAACATCACGTCGGGGGCCTCTATCACCTGGTAATAGCGGTTCAAAAAGCCGGGGGACTTCAAATAGGTGTTGCGGTGCATGACCCCGTAGCGGAGAAACTCCGCGTTTTTCAGGGCAGGGATCATGGAGAACACCCGCCTCTGCTCCGGCCATTTCAGGTGTGTCTGGAAGCCCACCAGGTTGTAGACGCTGCCCTGGGCGTTGTCCTTGCGCAGCTGCACCACCGCGTAAGGCGTCTGGCCCNTTTTGGGATCCCGGAGGCCCTTGGGCTTCAGGGGCCCGTAGCGCAGGGTGTCCTCCCCCCGCCGGGCCATGACCTCCACGGGCATACAGCCCTCGNAGACCCCGGCGTCCTCNAAGCCGTGGACTTCCGCCTCCTGGGCCGTGCGCAACTCCTGCCAGAAGGCCAGATACTCCTCCTGGGAGAGGGCGCAGTTTACATAATCCGGATCCCCTTTGTCGTAACGGGAGGCGAACCAAGCCTTGTCCATGTCGATGCTCTCAAAACTCACCAGGGGCGCGGCGGCGTCATAGAAGCTGAGGGTGGCGCTGTCCGGGAACCGGGCCCGGATGGCCGAGACCAGGCCGTCGGAGGCCAAAGGCCCGGCGGCCANGATAACGGGGCCGTCGGGAAGGGTGGCCACCTCCCCCTCCACCACAGTGATGAGGGGGTGGCTTCTTNTTGTTTCGGTGACGGCGGCGGAGAAGCCATGGCGGTCTACCGCCAGCGCGGCCCCCGCCTCCACCCGGTGGGCGTCGGCGCAGGAGAGAATGACGCTTTGAAGCCGCCGCAGCTCCTCCTTGAGAAGGCCCACGGCGTTTTCCAGCTGGTCGGAGCGCAGAGAGTTGGAGCACACCAGCTCGGCAAAATCGCCGCTGTGGTGGGCCGGGGTGGTCTTTTGCGGCTTCATCTCCCGCAGCTTCACGGGGACGCCCCGCTTTGCCAGCTGCCAGGCCGCCTCGCACCCGGCAAGGCCCGCGCCGATGACGGTGACAGGCTCCATAGCCGCATCCCCCTTTCTCTGCCCCTCTGGAGGGCTTATTTCTTCGCCGTCTTTTTGGCGGCGGTCTTCTTTGCCGTGGTCTTTTTGGCGGCGGTCTTTTTCGCCGCCGTCTTCTTTGTAGCGGTCNTCTTGGCGGCGGTCTTCTCCCCGTCTTCCTTCTTCTTGTAGTAGCCCCGCTTGTCCTCAGGCAGGAAGCTGGGACAGGCCTCGTTGATGCAGAAGGGCTTCCGGGCGCCCCGGCCGGAGAGCTTGAACATGGTGTNTCCGCAGGAGGGACAGGTCTGCTCCACGGGCANGTCAAAGGTCATGAACTCGCACTTTTCGTGGGGGTTGCCCTCCCGGATGATATTGTACTCACAGCCGTAGTAGGTGTACTGCTTGCCGGTGCGGCGGCTCTTGCCGGTGCGCTTCATCAGCCGGCCGCCGNAGCGGGGACACTTCCCGGGCATCTGCTCCACAATGGGCTGGGTGTAGGTGCACTCAGGGAAGCCGGGGCAGGCCAGGAACCGGCCAAACCGGCCGGACTTATATACCAGGTGCCGTCCACACACGGGGCAGACCTCCTCGGAGACCTCGTCCGGCACCTTGATACGCTCGCCCACATCGCTTTCCGCCTTCTCCAGCTCCTTGGAAAAGTCACTGTAGAAGTCCTTCATCAGATCCTTCCACTTTTCCTTGCCCCGCTCCACCTCGTCCAGCTTCTCCTCCATCTGGGCGGTGAAATCATAGTCCACGATATCGGGGAATTTATCCCGCATGACCATATTCACCGTCTCCCCCAGGGGGGTGGAGCGCAGGTACTTGCCCTCCTTGACCACATACTCCCGCCCCTCAATGGTGGAGATGGTGGGGGCGTAGGTGGAGGGCCGGCCGATGCCCTTTTCCTCCAGGGCCTTGATCAGGGTGGCCTCAGTGTAGCGGGCGGGGGGCTGGGTGAAGTGCTGCTGGGGCTTGAGGCCCTTCAGCTCCAGACCCTCCCCCTCCTTCAAATCGGGCAGGGGGGACTGGGCCGCCTCCTCGTCCTCATCCTTACCCTCCACATAGACCGCGGTGTAGCCNGCAAACTTGAGGGCGGTATGGGTGGCCCGGAAGCNGTAATTGGCGCTGTCGGCCTCGATGGTGACGCTGTCATAGACGGCAGAGGACATCTGGCAGGCCACAAAGCGGCCCCAGATGAGCTTATAGAGCCGGTACTGCTCCTGGGAAAGATCCTTTTTGATCTCCTCCGGAACCAGGCGGACGTTGGAGGGCCGGATGGCCTCGTGGGCGTCCTGGGCTCCTGCCTTGGCCTTATAGACCCGGGCCTTGCCGGGATAGTACTCCTTGCCGTAGCGGCCCAGAATGAAGTCCTTGGCCGCGGCGGTAGCCTCATCGGAAAGGCGCAGGGAGTCGGTACGCATATAGGTGATAAGACCCACGGTGCCCTCGCCGGTGATGTCCACGCCCTCGTAGAGCTGCTGGGCCACCGCCATGGCACGGCGGGGAGACATGCCCAGCTTGCGGCTGGCCTCCTGCTGAAGGGTGGAGGTGGTGAAGGGGGGCGCGGGGTTGCGCTGCTTCTCCTGCCGCTTGACCCCGGCCACGGTGAAGGGGGCGGTCTTCACCGCCTCCATGACAGCATTGACCTCCGCCTCGCTGTGGAGCTCCTGGCGTTTATCGGCGCCGTAAAAGGCGGCGGTAAACCGGCCCAGGTTGGGGCGGATGCGCTCCAGATCGGCGTCCAGAGACCAGTACTCCTCACTCTGGAAGTTCCGGATCTCCTCCTCCCGCTCACAGACCAGGCGGGTGGCCACCGACTGCACACGGCCGGCGGACAGGCCCCTGCGGATCTTCTTCCACAGGAAGGGGGAGATCTGATAGCCCACCACACGGTCGAGAACTCTTCTGGCCTGCTGGGCGTCCACCAAGTCCATATCGATCTGGCGGGGCCGGGCGATGGACTCATTGACCACCTTCTTGGTGATCTCGTTGAAGGTGACCCGGTAGGTGCTCTCGTCAGGCAGCCCCAAAAGCTCCTTGAGATGCCAGGAGATGGCCTCCCCCTCCCGGTCAGGGTCGGTGGCCAGGTAGACCTTCTCGCTGCGCTTGGCCGAGCGCTTCAGGTCGGCGATCACGTCCTCTTTCCCCGCGATGGGCTGGTAGTCCACGGCGAAGTCCCGCTGCACGTCCACGCTCATCTTGCTCTTGGGGAGATCCCGAACGTGGCCCATGGAGGCTTTGACCTCATAGCCGGGGCCCAGATATTTGGTGATCGTCTTTGCCTTGGCCGGTGATTCCACGATCACCAGTGCCTCATTTTTCTTAACTGCCACGTTATCACTCCACTGATGTCAATTTATTCGGTCAATNTCACCTTGNCGAAGAACCGCTTCCCCGGCCGCTCCTCCACCAGCTCCCGGAGCTGGAGCATGGTCAGGGCGGAGAGCACCCGGCGGGCCGGGAGCTGGGCGGCCTCAGACACCTCGTCCGCTGTCAGCGCCTTTTGGGCGATGGCGAGAAGGATGTCCCGCTCGTCGTCGGTGAATGCCTCAGGGTCATCTGATAAAGAAATATATGCCCGACTGGGGGTCTTGTCAACCTCTTTTTCCTCTTTTTCCTTTCCCCTCCGCTCCTTTTGGGGGCTGTATCCCTCCGTCGGAAGGCCGTCCAGCCGCGCCTGGATCTCTTCCTCCTCCAAGGGCTCCGGAAGGGCCTCCCGGTTGGGGAGCATGGCGGAAAACTCCGTCAGGATGTCGGCCGCCGAGAGCACCAGCTTGGCCTCTCCCGCCTGGATGAGCTTGTTGCATCCCAGACTGGCGGCGGCGCCCACCGGGCCGGGAAAGGCAAAGACCTCCCGGTTCTGCTCCAAAGCCAGCCTGGCGGTGATGATAGCGCCGCTGGGAAGGCCCGCCTCCACCACGGCAACGCCCATGGAAAGGCCGCTCAAAATACGGTTGCGGACAGGAAAATGATGGCTGGCGGGCTCAGTGCCGGGCGGGTATTCACTCACCAGCGTCCCCGCGGCGGCCACGTCCTCATAGAGCCAGCGGTGGTCTTTGGGATAGACCACATCGATGCCATTGCCCAATACACTGACGATGTTCCCGCCGCCCTTCAGCGCGCCCCGGATGCCCGCGGCGTCGATGCCCTGGGCCATGCCGGAGACCAGGGTCACGCCCCGGCGGGCCAGCTCCAATCCCAGCCGGGAGGCCAGGTCGATGCCGTAGGGCGTACAGCTCCGGGTACCCACCACGCCCACGGTGAGCTTGTCGTCCACATGGAGGGGCTTGCCCTTCCAGTAGAGCACCACCGGCGGATCCGCCAGCTGCGCCAGCCGCTCCGGATAGTCGNCGTCCTGGAGGGTCATGATCTGGATCCCCAGCGCCTCGCAGTCGGCCAGGATCCTCTCCGCCCCATCCAGCTTCTTATCCAGCAGCGCGGCCTTCTTCCCCTGGGGCAGGCCCAGCAGATCGTACTCCTCCTCTGGAGCAAAGTAGAGCGCCTCNGGAGTTCCGAAGTAGGACAAAAGAGCTCCCACCTCACCGGGCCGAAGGCCCTTGCGGGTGGTGAGCCAGAGGAAATATTTCAAATTGGCCATAGTCCCACCTCTTTTTCNCTCGGTGTGTGGTATGGTCACGTTTTGCGCAAACCNCCTCCNGGCCTTACCGCCGGCCCTCCCAGAGGACGACGGCGGCGGCCACGGCGGCGTTGAGAGATTCGCACTTTTCCTCCATGGGAATCTTCAGGGTCTTTTCCGCCAGGGAGAGCATCTCCTCTGAGACGCCCCTCCCCTCACTGCCGATGACCACGGCGGCGCAAGAGAGATCCGTCAGGCGTACATCCTCCGTGTCCCGGCGCNGGGCGGTGGCATAGAGCGGAATACCGGAGCTGTCCAGCAGCGCCTTCACCGCCTGGGGCTCCCCCCGCCATAGGGGCAGGCGGAAGCAGGCCCNCATGGTGGCCCGGACAGTCTTGGGGCCGAAGGGGTCGGCACAAGGGCCGGTCAGGATGAGCCCCGCCGCCCCAAAAGCGTCGGCGGTGCGCCAGATGGTGCCCAGGTTGCCGGGATCCTGCACCCCGTCCAGCACCAGATAGCGGCCGGGGGAGAGCTTGTCCGGCAGAGCGGTGTCAGGCAGGGGGCAGGTAAAGAGCACCCCCTGGGGGCTCTGGGTGTCCGCCAGGGTCTTGAGCACATCGGCGGGGGTCTCCACCTGCCGGGCCCCCTCCAGGACGGGCAGGGGCGTTCCCGGGGCAGAGACCACGGTCTCTGGCTGTGCCCCCCATTTCAGCGCCTCCCGGAGGAGCTTGGGCCCCTCGCAGAGGAAGAGGCCCTGCTGGCGGCGGAAGGAAGGATCGCCGCTCAGTTTGCGNATCTTCTGAAACAGCGGGTTCTGACGGCTGGTGATGGTCTCCATCAATCCACCTCGTGGAGCAGGTTGATGTCTTCGCTCCGGCCCAGGGCCACCACATTGTCCCCCTGCTCCAGCCGGTAGTCGGCGCCGGGGGCCACGTTCAACGGCCCGCCCTGCCCCGACCTGCGCACGGCGATGAGGTTCACATGGAAGGCGTTGCGCACATCCAGCTCCCGGATGGTCTTGCCCCGCCAGGACTTGGGAACGGCCAGCTCCAAAATACTGTAGTCGTCGGAGACCTCAATAAAATTGAGCACGTTGGAGGAGCTGAGACCCTGGGCCAGCTTGGTGCCCATCTCATGCTCCGNAAAGACCACCCNGTCGGCCCCGATCTTCTCCAGTACCTTCCGGTGNACGTGGCTGCGGGCCTTACAGATGACCCGCTTCATGCCCAGCTCCTTCAGATTGAGCGTAATGAGGGCGGAGCTGCCCACGTCGCTGCCCAGGCCCNCGATGGCGCAGTCATAGTTGCGCACCCCCAGGGCCCGAAGAACGGCGGGATCCCGGGCGTCGGCGGTGACGGCGTGGGTCACCTGGTCGGCGATGGACTGCACGTTCTCCTCCCGGGCGTCGATNGCCAGCANCTCATNCNCCAGGGCGGACAGCTCCGCAGCCACCGCGGTGCCGAACCGGCCCAGGCCGATAACGACAAATGTTTTCATCCTCGTATCGCTCCTTTCATCCAACCATGATGCTGAACTCGGGATATTTGATATCCAGGCTGTCCCTGCGGCGGATCAGGAAGGCGATGGAGACGGACAGCACGCCCACTCTTCCGGTATACATGAGCACGATGAGCAGGATCTGCGCCGGCCGGGCCAGGGTGGGGGTGAGCCCCGCCGTGAGCCCCACGGTGCCCAGGGCCGACGCCGTCTCAAAGGCGGCGTGGAGGAAGGTGGTCTGGTGGGTCAGGGAGATGAGCATGGAGCCGGTGACAAAGAGGAGGAGCACCATCAGGAAAAGGGTCACCGCATTCATGCACCGCCGCACCGGAAGGGAGCGGCCCCGGAAGACGATNCTCTCCCGGCCCCGAAGGCTGGTAAAGAGCACCATAAAGAGCACCCACACCGTCACCGTCTTCAAGCCGCCGGCGGTGGAGCCGGAGGAGCCGCCGATGAGCATGAGGATACAGCTCATCACGGTGGCGTTATCCGTCATGGCCCCCTGGTCGATGACATTGAAGCCCGCCGTGCGCAGGGTCACAGACTGGAAAAAGGCGTTGAGCCACTTCTCCCCCGTGTCCATGCCCCCCAAGGTGGCGGGGTTGCCCCCCTCGGCGGCCAGGAAGAACAGGGTGCCGCCGGCCAGGAGGAAGGCCGTGATGCCCAGCACCAGCTTGCTGTACAGCGTCAGCTTTTTCCAGCGGCGGTGATTCAAAACGTCCTCCCAGACGAAAAAGCCCAAGCCGCCGATGATGACCAGGGCCGAAGTGGTGAGAAGAACCAGCGGGTCGTCCTGAAAGGCCGCCAGACTGGAAAAGGCCCCGGTGTCCGCGCCCTGGAGGTCGAAGCCCGCGTTGCAGAAGGCGGAGACCGCGTGGANCAGGGCGTGCCACAGGCCCCGGAAAAATCCATATTTAGGGATCATCCGAATGGACAAAAGGACAGTCCCCATAAGCTCGAAAAACGCGGTGCCCATCAGGGCGTGGCGCACCACACGCACCACCCCGTCCAAATCGTTCAGATTCAGGGTGGAGACCATGAGCAGCCGCTCAGAAAGGCCGATACGCCGATGGGCCCAGAGGGACACCAGGGTCATCACCGTCATAAAGCCCAGGCCACCCAGCTGAATGAGCAGCAGGATCACCGCCTGACCGAAAGGCGACCAGGTCAGGGCGGTATCTGCCACCACCAGTCCAGTGACGCAGGTGGCAGAGGTGGCAGTGAAAAACCCGGCAAAAAGGCCCTGGCTCTCTCCGTTTCTGGCGGATACCGGCAGCGCCAGGAGAAGGGCGCCCACCAAAATAAGCACCCCAAAAGACAGCGCCACCAGCCGGGTGGAGTTGAGCCGGCGGGAGCGGATAAAATGATTTTGGATAAAGCGGCCCAGCCGTTCTGACACAGCTTTGCCCCCCTTCCGAAAGCTTCATGACGCAAACGGCATACCGACGGTGAAAACCGCCGGTATGCCTGTGGAGATCCTGATTAAAGGGGCTTCATGGTGGGGAAAAGGATCACGTCCCGGATGGTGTCCGCCCCGGTGAGGAGCATGACGCAGCGGTCGATACCGATGCCCAGGNCGCCCGTGGGGGGCAGTCCGTACTCCAGAGCGGTGAGGAAGTCCTCGTCCATCATGCCGGCCTCGTCGTCTCCCTTGTCCCGGGCCTCCACCTCTTTCTGGAAGCGGGCGCGCTGGTCGATGGGATCGTTGAGCTCGGAGAAAGCGTTGCCCATTTCACTGTGGCAGATGAAAAGCTCAAACCGCTCGGTGAGCCGCGGATCCTTGGGGGATCGCTTGGCCAGAGGGGAGACGTCCACCGGGTGCATAGTAATAAAGGTGGGCTGGATCAGCTTCTCCTCCACCCGCTGGTCGAAGCACTCGTAAAGGGCGTTGCCCCAGGTGGACTCTTTTGTCCCGGGCAGCTCTACCCCAATGCTCTTGGCGGNCTTAACGGCCTCCTCATCGGANTTGATGGCCATAAAGTCGATCCCGCAGTATTTCTTCACCGCCTCGTGCATAGGCATACGGGGCCAACCGGGGGCCAGGTTCACCTTCTCCCCCAGCCACTCCAGCTCATAGGTGCCGAGGAGCTTCTGCGCCGCTGAAGACAGCAGCTCCTCAAACAGATCCATCATATCGTTAAAATCGGCATAGGCCTGGTAAAGCTCGATGGTGGTAAACTCCGGGTTGTGCTTGGGATCCATTCCCTCGTTGCGGAAGATGCGGCCGATCTCGTAGACCCGATCCATGCCGCCCACAATGAGCCGCTTCAGGGGAAGCTCGGTGGCAATGCGCATGAACATGTCCAAATCCAGGGTGTTGTGATGGGTGACAAAGGGCCGGGCGGTGGCGCCTCCCTGGATGGTGTTCAGAACCGGGGTCTCCACTTCCACAAAGCCTCTTGCGTCCATGAAGTCCCGCACATGCTTGATAAACTGGCTGCGGATGAGGAAGTTCCGCTTGACCTCCGGGTTCATGCTGAGATCCACATACCGCTGGCGGTAGCGCAGTTCCTTGTCCTGCAGGCCGTGGAACTTCTCCGGCAGAGGCAGCAGAGACTTGGAGAGGAGCTTGATGTCCCTGGCCCGGACGCTCATCTCCCCCCGCTGGGTGCGGAAGACCTCGCCGGTGACGCCCACGATATCGCCGATGTCAAACTTCTTGAACTTCTTGTAGACCGCCTCATCCATCTCATCCTGGCGGGCGTAGAGCTGAATGCGGCCGTCCCGATCCTGAAGATCGCAGAAGCTGACCTTGCCCATGCCCCGCTTGCTCATGAGCCGGCCCGCCACCTTGACAGGTTTGCCCTCCATGGCGTCAAAGTTGTCCTTGATCTGCTGGCTGGTGGCGTCCCACTCAAACCGGGTCTCCTGGAAGGGATCCTCCCCCGCGGCCTGCAGGTCGGTGAGCTTCTCCCGGCGCAGGCGCAGCAGCTCGGAAAGCTCGGGCTGGGGGGCGTTGTTCTTATCTTGCTCTGCCATGATGTTCTCTCCTAACGGGAGTGGAACTCCCTTATTTCTTTTGAATGTCCAGCACCTTGTAGCGTAGCACTCCCANGGGGGCCTCTACCTCCACCTCATCGCCCACGACCTTGCCCAGCAGGGCCCTGCCGAAGGGGGAATCCTCGGAGATGCGCCCGGCCATAGGATCGGCCTCCTGGGAGCCTACGATGTGATAGGTCTGCTCCTCCTGGAACTCCTCGTCCAGCACCTTGACCAGGCTGCCCAGGCTCACCGCGTTGGCGTCAAACTCCTGGTGCTCGATGATCACATAGTTGGCCAGCACGGCCTCCACCTCCGCGATGCGGGAGTAGAGCTTGCCCTGCTCGTTCTTGGCCTCGTCATACTCACTGTTCTCACTCAGATCGCCGAAGGAACGGGCCTCCTTGATCTGCTCGGCCACCTCCCGCTCCCGGACGGTCTTGAGATAGGTCAGTTCATCCTGAAGCTCCTTGAGCCGCTGGGGCGTGAGTTTGTATTGCTTCGCCATGATGTCTGTGTCACCTTTCATTCTTGTACTGTTTTCACGGAAAACGCGGGTTCTGGCCGGCGCCATACTTCCGCGTTCCCTACATTATTGTAGTATTATATGTATTTTCTCCCCTTCTGTCAAGGCCGATTCACCGGGATCACCGCCATCTCCTCTACCCTCACCCGGCCGGTCTCCCACAGCAGTTCCAAAAAGGGAAGCTCCGGAAGCCCTTGGGGCAAAAGGGCGCCCGGCAGAGTCACCGTCAGCCCCTCCAGCGCCGGCTCGCCCCAGAGCCGCAAAGCTTTCCCCCCAACGGCAGACCGGGGCGACAGCTCCAGTGCGACCTGGGGTTCCGGGCCCAGTCCCAGGTGGATGGGCGCCGCGCCGTAGCGGGTGCGGAGATGGGCGCCCAGCGCCTCTTCCCCCCGGTCAAAGTCCAGGAAAAGCGTCCCCACCTGGGGGCACAGGGTCTGGGCCAGCGTCCAGGCCCAGACGTCGGCCTCATCCCCCCGGAGTGCCACCCGGCGCTCCCGGAGCGGCATGTCCTCCAGCAGAAAAAGCGCCATTCGGCCTCCCATGGCCCGGTACAGCGGGAGGGGCTCCACCAGGCGCAGGCCCCAACGCTCCAACAGCTGCGTGCTTTCAAGGCCGGGGGAGGCCAGCACCCTCTTCACCCCCCGGCGGCGGAGGGCCTTCGCCCCCTGGTGCAGCCGCCACTCCGGCCGGCCCGGCGGCAGAGCGGCTTTCAGCAGTGGAAACCCCAGGGGCCCCGCTGCGGTCAGTCGGGGCCAAGGGCGCCATTTCTCCGCCCGATCCAGCCATCCTACCATGGTCTTCCCCCCTCGGGGGAGAATATGCGAAGGCCGGAGCGGATATGTTCCGCCCCGGCCCTTCCTGTATCCTAAAATCCCAGCAGCTCCACAGCCTTTTGGAGCTGGTCGTCCTCCTCCAGGGGAAGCTGGCCCGCCGCCAGGAGAAGCTCTTTCTCCTCCGTCAGGGACAGCTGCGCGTCCAGCGTCACCCCCGTGCCGACGAGAGAGACGCCCGCCCCCGTGGCATAGCGGGCGGTGGAGAGATTCAGCGCCCCGCCGTTAAAGAGGGGCACCACCTGCTGCGAATATCCCTTCCCCGAGGTCTCCTCCCCCACGATGGGGGCCCCTGCGCTCTCCTGGAGCTGGGCAGCGAAGAACTCGGCGGCGGAATAGGTGCCGGCATTGACCAGGGTGGCCATGGGCAAGTTTACATAATTTTCATCGGACTCCACCACAGATTCCTGCCCGCTCTTGCTCCAGGTACGAAAGATGGGCCCCTCCGGCAGAAGGCCATCCAGCATTTTAGTAAGCTCATCGACATAGCCGCCGCCATTGTTTCGCATGTCGAAGACCAGGGCCTTGGCCCCTTGCTCCTCCAGCTCCCGGGCAGCCTGGAGAACCCAATCGGCGCTGTTGGTGTAGAAGTTGTCCAGTTTTATGTAACCCAATCCATTTTCCAAAAGCTGGCTGTGGACANCTTCGTTGTNCACAGCCGCCCGTGTCAGCTCNACCTGNCGTTCCTCCCCGGTCTGGGCCAGAACAGTAAGGGTGAGGCGCGTTCCCTCCTCCCCGGAGATGTGATCCACCCCCTCATATCTGGCCTCTCCGGCTAAGGAGACGCCGTTCACGGCGGTGATGACCTCTCCTGTCTTCACCCCCGCCTTGCCGGCGGGGCCGTCCGAGCGGACGGTGAGGATGAGCAGGCCCCGCTCGTCGGTGTAGCTGACAGTGACGCCGATGCCCACATAGGTGTTGGTGAGGCGCTGATNCTGGGCGGCATAGCCCTCGGCGTCCAGATAGTAGCTCCACCGGTCGCCCAGGCCGGTCANCNGTNCCCGCATGGTGTCGTCGATAGCCTTATCCTGGTCATACTCCCCCACAAACTGAGTGCGGGCGGCTCCCCATGCCTCCAGCAGGGTCAGGCCGTGGGGGCCGATGACCAGCCATAGGGTCACACAGAGGGCAAAGGCCGCCAGCAGTGCCCCCACTGCCCCGGCCAGAAGCAGATGCAATTTGGAAAAGCGTGGCTCTTTCATGGCATTTTTCTCCTTTTTTTCAAAAGAGAAGCGGGCGGAGACCGCTCCGCCCGCTGTTTCTCATCAACCGTAGGGATAGCTGAAATTCACACCGGGGAACATGTCCCTGGGATCCTGCCGCACGCCGTTGACCTTCAGCTCCAGATGGAGGTGGTTTCCGCTGGCAGAGCCGGTCATTCCCACATAGCCCAGCACCTGGCCCTGGCTGACCACCTGGCCCTCGCTCACCGCCCGGGAGGTCATGTGGGCATAGAGGGTCGTCCTGCCATTGCCGTGGCTGACCACCACATAGTTGCCGTAGGAGCTGGGAGCGTATGCCGAGGTGATGACCACGCCACCTTGAACGGCGTAGATCTCGGTATTCTTGGGGGCGGCGATGTCGATGCCCGTGTGGTTATTGGGCTTTTTCGTCAGAGGGTGGGTGCGCCAGCCAAACTTGCAGGTGATGGAGGTATTGCTGCTGGGCAGCGGGTAGTAATAGCCGGAGCCGGTGGTGAAGTTGGCGGCCCGGATCAGCTCCTCCAGTTCCTTCTCCTTCTTGGCGATCTGGGCGGCGATGGCCTTCTCCTCCGCCTCCTGGGCGGCCACCAGGGCCTCCGCCTTGTCGGCCTGGGTCTTCAACTCGTCGAAGAGGGCCTGNGCCTCGGCCACTTTGGCGGCCTGCTCGGCGCGCTGCACGTCCAAAACTGCCTTCTGCTCGTCCAGCTCGCCCTTGCTGGTATTGAGCTCGGCCAGGGTGNTCTCCACCGCCTGGCGGGCCGCCACCAGCGCCTCCACCACAGAGTTGTCGTATTCCATGATCAGGTCTACCATGGCCAGCCGATCCAGCAGGTCAGAAAAGTCATTGGCGGCAAAGAGCACCGACCAGTAGGAGATGTCTCCCGACTCCTCCATGGAGCGGGCCCGCTGGCAGAAGCGTGCGTAGGCCGCATCCTCCCTGGCCTGGGCCTCGGCCAGAGCGGCCTCCTGCTCGGCGATAAGGGCGTTGTAGAGGTCGATCTGCCCCTGGGTGTTGGACAGCTGTGCGTCAATGGCATAGAGCTCCTGATCCAAAAGCTGCTTGCGTTGAAGGGCCTGGGCCTTATCGCTCTCAATGGCCTTGAGCTGATCCTCCAGCTCCTTACGCCGGGTGGCGGCGTCGGCGGCGTCCCCCTTCAGTCCGGAGATCTGGTTTTTCAGCTCGCTCTGGGTGGCGGCGTTGGCAAAGCCCGACAGGTTCCCCAGCAGGGGCAGAACCAGGGCCGCCACCATCAGCAGGGCCAGGCCGGCCACAAAAAGCCGCCGCCAGTCTGCTCGGCTGTTTTTTTTCTTCTTAGGTGAAGGCTTATCTTTCAAGGATTCTTCCCTCCTACTCACACCTGCAGGAATTTGCGAATGGCCATGACCGAGCCGCCGGTGCCCACGATAAGGCCGGTACCGGCGAACACCCCCAGCACCTTGAGCCAGATCTCCTGAAAGGGAACCACGCTCAAAAGCTGGAAGGTCTCCCCGGTGTCGATAGCCCGGGTGATGAGCTCGTAGATGCCCCACTGGCAGAAGAAGGCCAGCACCGCGCCCATAAGGCCCAGGATCATTCCCTCANAGATAAAGGGGCCCCGGACAAAGCCGTTGGTGGCGCCGCACATCTTCATAATGGCGCTCTCCACCCGCCGGCTGAAGGTACCCAGGCGGATGGTATTGTAAATGATGAACACAGAGATAAACAGCAGCAGTACGATGAGGATGGCCGCCACACNGGCTGACACGTTGCGCACCAGCACGAAGCCCTCGGCCACCTCAGGGGCGGCCTGATGGCCCTGGATCCCCTCCACGGCCTCCACTGCATCCACCGTCTCCTGGATCCGGCTCAGATCCTCCATGTGGATGGCGTACCGATCCCGGAACACCTGGGGGGGCAACTCGGAATAGAGGTCNGCATTGGCGTCGCTGGCGTACTTCGCGGCATAGTTCTCCTGGGCCGTCTCCTTGCTCTCAAAGGTGACGGCCGTCACATTGGGGATGGTCTCGATCTGGCTTTTCAGCGCCAGGGCCTGCTCCCGGGTGTAGGTCTCGTCCACAAAGGCCAGGAACTGGTTGTCCTGCTCCAGCTTGCCCAGTTCCTGCTCCAGGTTCAGGGCCACCAGAGAGAAGGAGCCCATGATAATGAGGCAGGCCACGATCATAAAGACCGCGGCAAAGGACATGAGCCCGTGGGTAAAGATGGAGTGGAAGCCCTCAGAGAGGTAGTAACCGAAATTATATGATCTCTTCATTTTTATAGTACCCGCCTGTCTCGTCGCTGATGATACGGCCGTTCTCAATGGCTACTACCCGCTTGGAAAAGCGGTTCACCAGTTCCTTTTCATGGGTGACCACCAGCATGGTGGTGCCCAGCTCGTTGATCTTCTCCAGCAGCAGCATGATCTCCTGGGAACGGGCCGGATCCAGATTGCCCGTGGGCTCGTCGGCAATGATCATCTGGGGATTATTGACCAGCGCCCGGGCAATGGCCACCCGCTGCTGCTCGCCGCCGGAGAGCTGGTTGGGGTATCGGTCGCCCTTATAGTTGAGCCCCACCAGATCCAGCACATAGGGGATCCGCTTCTTGATCTCCCGGGGGGAGGCGCCCACCGCCCGCATGGCGAAGGTCAGGTTGTCCCACACCGTCTTCTTGTCGATGAGNCGGAAGTCCTGGAAGATGACCCCCAGGGTACGGCGCATGTAGGGTACCTGGCTGGGCCGGATATTGCCCNGGTTGTAGCCGTTGACCANGATCCGCCCTCCGGTGGGCTGTATCTCCCCGGTGATGAGCTTGATAATGGTGGACTTTCCTGAGCCTGACGGCCCTACCAGGAACACGAACTCCCCGTCCTTGATGCGCAGGTCGATGCCCTTCAGGGCCCGGGTGCCGTTATCATAGGTTTCGTGGATATCCAAAAGCTGAATCATGCCCTGCTCCTCATAAAGCGATTGACAATCGAACCCGGGCCTTGCCGCCGCGTTTNATTGTCAATCGTTCATTGGTATTTCGTCGTTGGGCCCGGCGGCCCGCTTCTTCAGTCCTCGATTCCTCTGGAGATGAGGTATTTCTTCACCATCAGAGCCACCTTGAAGGTGATGGCGTCGTCAAATTCCCGCAGGTCAAGGCCGGTGAGCTTCTTGATCTTCTCCAGCCGGTAGACCAGGGTATTGCGGTGGACAAAGAGTTTCCGGGCGGTCTCAGAGACGTTCAGGTTGTTCTCAAAGAACTTGTTGATGGTGAACAGGGTCTCCTGATCCAACGCATCGATGGGGTTTTTCTTGAAGACCTCCCGGAGGAACATCTCGCACAGGGTGGTGGGCAGCTGATAAATGAGCCGCCCGATGCCCAGGTTGTCATAGTTGATGNTGGTGCGCTCGGTGTCGAAGACCTTGCCCACCTCGATGGCCAGCTGGGCCTCCTTGTAAGAGCGGGCCAGATCCCGGATGTTGGTGACCACCGTGCCGATGCCCACCACCGTCTTCAGTCCCAGCTCAGCGGCCAGGGTCTCCTCGATCTGTTGGGCGATCTTGTCCAGACGCTTGCCCTCCGCCCCCTCGGGCATCTGCTTGATGACGGCCACGTCGGTCTCATTGATGGACAGGACGAAGTCGGTCTGCTTGTCGGGGAAGATACCCTGAATGGTATCGATCATGGCCGGGTCGGCGGGCTCCGGCTGGCGCACCAGGAACACGCCCCGGGGCACGTCGCAGATAAAGTGGAGCTCCTTGGCCCGGACGTAGATGTCGCCCAAAAGGATATTGTCAGAGATGATGTTCTTGACAAAGGTGCCCTTGTTATGCTTTTCCTCGTAGTTCTGTTTGGCACCGTTGAAGGCCACGGTGGCCAGGCAGCACAGGCTCTTGGCCGTGTCGTCCTCCCCCTGGACAAAGCCGGCGTAATCGAACTGAGTGCCCCAGCTGCTCAGAGCCTTGAAGGTGCGGCCCTCAAACTGGACAAAGCCGCTGTCGGCGGCATTGATACTCTCCACGACCCCCGCCCAGCGTTCTCCCACCAGGGAGAGCTCGTCACAGGCCACCACCGTACCCTCTGCGTCGATCACACCGATCACACGGTCGGTTCCTTCCTTCATCTGAAGCACGACACTCTGAAAGATCCTGTTCGACATGGGGAACCCTCCTTGCACAAATTCCGCATACAGCGGGAGCTTATACTCACTGTTCTCTATTATAGCGGCTTTTTTCGCCGTTTTCAATAGCAATTGACAATTTTTTTGTNGAAAANGCCGAAAAGTCTCTCATTGTTTCCCTTCCACTGCCCGCAGAGCGGCTATCTCCGCCTCTGTCAGCGCCCGCCAGGCCCCCTCTTCCAGGCTCTCGTCCAAGGTCAGGGGGCCGAAGGTGAGCCGCTTGAGGAAGACGACGCTCTTTCCCCGGGCGGCGCACATCCGCTTGATCTGGTGGTACTTCCCCTCCCGGAGGGTCACCAGAGCCTCATTGGCGCTCCGCCGCTCCAGCTCCGCCGGGAGGCACCGGAGCCCGTCGGACAATGTCATCCCCGCCCGGAAAGCGGCCGTGTCGTCCTCGTCCAGAACACCCTCCACCCGCACCAAATAGGTCTTATCCACATGGCGGCGGGGGGAGAGAAGGGCGTGGGCCAGGGCTCCGTCGTTGGTCAGCAGAAGGAGGCCCACCGTATCCTTGTCCAGCCGTCCCGCCGGGAAAAGGCCGATCCTTTGCAGGTGCTCCGGCAGCAGGGAGAGCACTGTGGTCTCCCGGGGNTCATCCGTGGCGGAGACCAGCCCGGCGGGCTTATGGAGCATCAGGTACACAAGCCGCTGTCCGGAGACAGTCTCCCCGTCCACCTGGAGAAGGGCGGTGTCCGGGAACTTCTCCTCCCGGCGGAGCTTCACCTCCCCCTCCACCTTTACCCGGCCGGCGCGGATAAGCTCAGCCGCCTCTTTTCGGGACCAGCGGCCGGTGCCCGCCAGCAGCTTCTCCAACCGTTCCATGCAAGGCCCTCCTTTCGATACGATCCATTTGCCCCCAGGGGCGGCGCGCCGCGAAGGGCAAAATCATTTCAGCAGGATGGTAAAATACCAGAGCTATTTTATCATATGACAAGCCCTTTTTCCATATCAATGGAGCAAAGTCAAAAAGGCAAGGGGCGGTCAATATGTTGATTTGGACGGCAAAGGTAAACCGGCGAAAGATCGGTCTGGCGCTGATGGGTGCGGTGATCCTGGGCGCGGCCGCGGTGGCGGCCACGGTCTTCTGGGGTGGAGACGCTCAGGCCTCCGCCTCCATGAGCCCCAAGGGGGTAAAGACCGCCGAGGATCGGGCGGCCTATTTGGAGAGCTGGGGCTGGCAGGTGGAACCCGAGGCCGTCAGTGTGGAGGAGCTGGAGATGCCGGAGACCTTCGGCGAAGAGTACAGCCAGTACCTGGAGCTTCAGGCCGCTCAGGGCTTCGACCTGACCAANTACGCCGGCAAGCGGATCAAGCGGTACACCTTGAACGTACTCAACTATCCCGGCGGAACAGAGGGGGTTCAGGCCCATCTCCTCCTGTGCAGAAACACCGTCATCGGCGGGGAGATCCTGGGAGAGGGCTTTCTCCATGGTCTTTCCATGCCTGATGGGCAGCAAAAAGAGGCTCCGTGTTAGGGCAGAGGGCTTTTGTTGTGCCCCTCTGAAAAAATTTTTGGAATTCCGATGGATGTATATTGGGGTACAACGAAAAGAAAAAGATAAAAATTTTCCCCCGCCAATGGGAACATTTGGCGGGGGAAAAGCATCTTTATAGTAGTTGCTGCATTTCCATCCGGGCGATGTCTCCCACCCGGGGTCATGGTCTGCTCCTCCTTTCGGCTCACACTCCGCCGCCGAATTCGGAGAAGGTCAGGCTGGGGTCGCGCTCCGCTGTCCAGTTTATACCGCCCACCGGGAGAGGAAAAGGAAAGGGTGAACGCTCATTTGACGCNTTGAGCGTATCGGACAGCATCCTGTCCGGCAGTTTTACCGGAGACAAAACTCCAGGAATGGGCTACGCCGCCATAGTCGATATAGCCGGTGTCCTTGGTGAAGAGAACACCCATAGAGTTGGTGCCACAGGCATACAGACCGGGGATCACGTTACCTTCCGTGTCCAGAACCTGGATGTTTTCATTGACATCCAAAGCGCCATTGGTAGAGTAGCAGTAAGCCCGGGCTTTGATCGCATAGTAGTGGGCGCTGTTTTCATGGAGAGGGATCAGCAGGCTGGGATCTTTGCCGAACTCTTTGTCCTCGCCGGCNGCGCAGGCGGCGTTGTAAGTCGCGCAGGTGTCTACCAGGCCGGTCATATCCAACTGCTTTTGCAGGTCCTCCAGGCTGTCACCCCGNAAGAGCGTACCCGCTGCCAGGGCACCCTCAATCACAACATCCAGGTCAGAGATGGGTTCCTCGGCGTTGAGTACATAGGCAGGGTTTCCATGGGGATACCACGCAGGATCGCTGAAGTCCTGGGTATTCGTCATGAAGTATACCGAATCCAACCCCTCGTTTTTCACATGGTCCATGTACTCCTGGTCCACGATGGTATAGTAATACTCGCTGCCCGCTTTCCAGTAACTTTCGGCGGGGGTAAAGCCGCTGCCCTCATTCGTGAAGCGTTTGCCGCCTTCGTTGACGCAGAGCAGATCGGCACTGTTGGCTATAGAGGAGAGAACCTTGTTATGAGAAGGGGTCACACCCTCCAGATGCAGGATGGAGGCAGTTCGCCCGGCATGAGCCATACCGGCGCTGTCCATGCTGTAAGTTCCGGCGCCTAAATTGTCCATGGCATCGACAAGCAGTACGCCGTCGTTCTGATACATGCCGTGGAGCCGAAGAGGATAGCCGAACATTTCCTTACACAGCTCGGCGTTGCCGCCGAAGCCGCCGGTGCAGAGGATGACGGCTGGGGCGTGGATCTCATAGGTGGTGCCGTCGTAGCGAACCGCTCGGATACCGGCGACCCTGCCGGAGGCATCGGTAAGGATCGCTGTGCCCTTGAGCTCCAGCATATACTGGTTTTTCTCGTTATATTCGTTGGCACGCTCCAATGCGTTTTGATACATTTGCCGTGGCGTTTGCTCAGCGGTCAGATAGAAAGACATGACGGGCAGGTCCGGGTAGGAAAAGGGAGAGGGAGCGGCAAAAGTAAAACCGTAATTTTCCACCAGCCAATCTATCGTATCACCCGACTGACGGACGATCAGCTCTACACAGGATCTTTTGGCTCCGTCAGCGGTATCTTCCATCCAGCGGTCGATAAAGGCGTCCTCATCCACCGGGGTAATCGCTTCACCCATAGTGGCGGGGAAGGTGGGATTGACGGCCATAGGACCGCTGGTGACTACGGAGGTGCCGCCTACATTAGCTGCAGAATCTAAGCCAAATACAGCCGCACCAGTTTCTGCCGCACTGAGATAGGCAGCCACACCGGAGGCTCCCAGGCCGACTACGATCACATCGTAGTCGTCAATGCTGACTATATCGGTTTTTTTCTCCACAGGGATATACCAATCACTGGGCTTGCCGCCGGCGGCTTTGATAGCATCGGAAACGGCGGACTTAATACCGGCAGAGGAAAGGGTGGCGCCAGTGATGGAGTCCACAGACAGACTCTGATACTCCAAGATGCGGGGGATCAGATTGTCAATGACGGATTCGATGATGCCGTCGTCGTACTCGGAGGACTCCCCGCCCCGGTCAGTCACTTCAATGGCCTTGATCCCGCCGCCTTCAATGGTGACATCCACCGAAAAGGGCATAGAGTAGCTGTTGCCGTAGACTGTCTGGGAGTATACTCCATCTTTCAAAGAAGCGGGGGATGCGGAAGGTTGGGTGCTTTCCGTTGGATTTGAGGACTCTTTTGGGGTGGGCTGGCAGGCACATAGGCTAACGGTCATGAGCAGGGCCAGAATCAGCGCAAGGTTCTTTTTCATTCCGATTTCTCCTTTTCGATTGTGTTATGAGATTTGGATGCTTGGATGGGAAGAAAAACTTCCATATAAGAAATGGGAGCCTGAACATATTCAGGAAGAATACGGAGAATGGGATCGTTGGAGACCTCATAGCCCTGTGCGGCAAGCTGCTTCTGAACCTGGAAAAAGCGTGGCGGCCAAGGAGCGTTGTTGTCTACGGTGCAGACAAAATGGCACACCTTATCCAGGCGAATGATCCGATCTGGCTGGGTGAAGAGCTCTGGCTCGTCCAGTAAGGGAATGTATTTTACGTCGATCAGCGCACCGTAGAAGTCAGTGTTTTCCTCAGCCTCCCGGAAGATGGCGGCCCGGTCGGGAAGCACTGCGAAGAAAGTGAGGGGCAGGGCGGCAGTGAGAGCGCGGATGATCGGTTGACGGATCTTATCGTTGATAGCATCGTCGTTACGAAACTGGAGATAGCAGTAAAAAGTGCGCCCAATAGTTTCGATGGAAAGAAAGTCCGGTTCGGTGAGGATGCGTTGAGAGAGGGCTTTGTACTCGTTGAGAGCGTCGTGTTCACAGTTCAGCCGGGCAATGCTCCGTTCGATCTCTTTCAAGCGGCCATTGAGAAGTGCAGGAAAGCCGGGTACGCCGATGGAGCTGGCTGGCTCCAGTGTTTGCTCATAGGAAAGACCACAGGCCCGAAGCAGACGAAAACGGGTTATTTGTGGCGAGCAGTCGATGCTGTAATATCGATAACCATTTACCGGATCTCGCTCCGGCATCAGGATCCCCCGGTCCTCAAAATACCGCAACGTGTCGGGAGAGACCCCCNTGAGTTGGGCAAATTCTCCGATTCTGTAATATTGGCCATCCATAAAATACCTCCACATTTAAAGTATAAAAGCTTGGTGCGCTCCAATGTCAAGCTAAATGGGAAAAAGGCAGTACACATTTGGTGTACTGCCCAAAGGGTATATGTTCAGATCCCACCGCCGAATTCGGAGGGCGGCACGAANCGTTCCTATTGGATGATGGATGACCCGGCCTTCATTCTATCCTGCCAAGCCTCTCATTCGCNATCATATGATTTCTTGTGTGCTTTCAGCACATGTACGGCGTCTCTTTTTGTCATTTAATCCTTTACCATATGGACGTTCATGTGAGGATAGGTCATCTCGATCCCATCGGCATCAAAGGCCGCCTTCACCTGCTCCAGCAGGTCGAAGTAAACATCCCAGTAGTCCCCGGTGGCGCACCAGACCCGGAGGATGTACTCCACGGCGCTGTCGCCGTAACCGTTGACCCGGATGACGGGTTTCGGCGAGGGAAAGGTCTTGGGATGCTCCCCCACCACCTTGGCCATGCAGCCCTTCACCGTCTCCGGGGTCGCGTCATAGGACACGGTGAATTTCAGATCCACCCGCCGCTTGTCGTTGGCGGAGTAATTGACGATAGTCTTTCCGGAGATGTCCCCATTGGGGATATGAACCACCTTATTGTCTACGGTGTCCAGCTTGGTATAGACCAGGCCCACCTCTCGAATGGTGCCGCTGACGCCTCCGGCCTCCACAAAGTCCCCGGCGGAAAAGGGGTGGGCGGTGAGGAGCATGATGCCGCCCGCCAGGTTGGACAGCGTCCCCTGCATCGCCAGGGAGACTGCCAGGCCCAGCNCGCTGAGGAGGGCCACCAGGCTTGTCATGGGCACCCCCAGATATCCCAGGAGGATGCAGATGGCAATGAGCCACAGGGCCACCTTTAAGCCTGAGCGCAAAAAGGTGCGCACCCCCTGATCCAGCTTGATCCGGCCCATGGCCCGGTCAGCCAGACCCACAAGGATCCGTATGGCCACTACCGAGGCCACCAGCAGACACGNCAAAATGGCGGCGGTCTGCCAGGAAAAGTTTTTCACAGTCTCTTCCAGGATATTTAACGTCTCCTGGGCGGTTTCCGTATCCACATTGGGCATATCTCTCTCCCCTTTTCTTTTTGTCGGGTCGTCATTCCGCCGCAGTACGAAACCTTCCACGGCGTNTTGCAGTGTGGCTATCTTACCACATTTTCCTGCGGCGGACAAGGCCCCGCTCCTCTCCGCACCGCCACCCGTCTCTTAATACCCTGCTGTCTCTGTTACCGCGACATCTTCCAGTCCCACGCAGTTTTCAAACACCGCGCCGCCCCCTTTCCAAGCCAAGGAGACCTCAGTGCCGGCAATGTTGTCAGAGAAGGTACAGTCGCGGAACAGCACGTCCAGGGCGCCGCGGCACTCCACCAGCTCATTTACCTCGTTTTCCCGGAAGGTGCAGTTTTCAAAGAGCACATCCCGGCTGTCCCATAAGCTCACCAGAGAAAATTTCCGGCAGTTTTCCACGAGGGTGTCGATCACCACGATGTGTCTGCCGGAAAAGTCAAAGGCCCCGTAGGAGCAATTGGAGACCACGCAGTCCTCCACCCGCAGCCAGTTCGTCCCCCTCGTGCTCACGCCATAGGTGCCGCTGCCGTCCAGAGTACAGTCCTTCACCGTCACATATTTGCAGTCGTCAAACTCCAAAACGTCTCCCAGGCAATAACCCGGCTCCACATCATGCTTGGCAAAGACCCCCTCCACCCGGACATGGGTGCAGTCCTGAAAACGCAGCACGTCGGCGTAACGGTAGGGCGTCACCAGGCAGACCCCCTCCCCGCCCCGGAGGGTCAGGTTGGTCACATCCCGGATGACCACATCGAACCCGCCGCCGGAGAGAACGTCCTCCACCGTCACATAAATCATCATGGTCTGTCTCCAGTCCAGGGTAGAAA
>CAJMXB010000017.1 GCA_905219705.1 Oscillospiraceae bacterium
GTCAATAAGAGAGATATTTTTGGTCATGCCGTTATCCCGATGAAGCACTTGGACATGATCTGTTTGAATTTTCCGAGTTTTCTCTACGATGCCCTCATTATTGTTAGCAATGCAATCAGAAAAAAACTGTTCCCACTCACTATCCGTAAATACATACTGATTAAGCTGTTCTATCTGCTTGCGAAGATTGGCTACCAAGTCAGTTTCCGTATGAATATCCAGATATTCATAACCTTGTGCGGCTAATATTCGGATGAATTCCCGTTCCAGCTCCGCCTCGCTCTGATAGGCATCGGAGCGGGCAGATTCGGGAGTANATTCAGCAACTACCGTGCTTTCATTGCTGGNGGCAACGATGTTAAAAAATGACATGGTTTCACCTCATCTGTCCGGCTATTGANAAAGGCCCTGCGCCTCCCTTTCCTCACGGATGTCGCGCAGCTTTTTCCCCTGATAGGTCCAATGAACGGGGCCTTGCAACGGATAGGCTGTCTGTAATATTTTCTGGGCAAGGGAGGATAAAGAATAAGTTTGTCCCTCATACTCGATTTGGCGGTCATCACTTACTGTAGCGACAATATCGGAACGGCCAACCAAAACGATTTCAGCCCCAATATTGATCCCGCATTTGAAAAATGAAAACGGGGCCTTTCTCTCTTTTGCCTCAGCCTGAACCTCGGCGGCCACTTCCTCATCCAAAACCTCGTGTCCCTCCGGCGTTAGCCGCCGCAGCTTATCCATGGTGCCGCTGAGTTTGGCGATGCTCTCCAGAAGCGCGTAAGCGTCTTCAGCAGACATAGCGTANAATTCCTTTGTCCNGGNCTTCCCATCAAAGGTGTCGATTGCCCGCAGTTCGGGGTTCAGACGGTCAATCAGGCTGTGCAGTTCTTTATCTTGCAGNGGGGCCGATACCTCATAAATCGCATAGACCCGGAACGCAAAAGGGATACACTCGCTTCGATTAAGCTGTGCCAATCTTTTTTCAATATCTGTCGCATAGCCTATTTTTACATAGTCTGGGAAAGACGGATTTGTCAGGATGTAAATCACACCAGCTTTTTTCTCTTTTCCCATGTTTATGTCCTCTCCTCAAATGTCAGCAATTTGTCCCGGTAGTATTCATATTGCTTTTGGCGGGCAGCTATTTCGGCAGGCAGGCCGGAGGTTAGGTCGTTGCAGAGGGTGTCAAAACGATTCAGTATATTAACAATGCGTTGCTGTTCTTCCATAACTGGAACAGGAATTTCGTAGTTCATAAAGGCTTTCACATCCAGTGAGTCAACTGTCCCGCCTTGTTTTTTGGCCTTTTTCAATATGTCATCGCTAAACGCAAAGATTGCAAAATATGCATATCGTGGTAAAATGCTTTTACCTGTGACCAATGCCTTAATGTCTTGGTTTACCGTTGTCGCAAATGGAATATAAGCAACTGGAAGAGTATGCTTCAAGATTCCTGACCGTGCAACAATAGCGACGATATCTGCTGGCAACATTTTAATTGGAGTTCTTTCCAGAGCTTTCTCCGTAATATGATCCTGTGTATCCAATAGCGTTGCTACTTTCATGTCTTTAGAGGATATCCATGGAATCGTTCCATTTTCCCAATATACAGTTTCGGCCATAGATGGAGTGCACCCGCCAGTCCACTTTCCCAAGTTTCGTATTGGTGTAGAAACAGCACTTTTCCCCTCCTTCAATATTTTTTTACAATAATACTTATACTGAAGTTTTCTCGCTGTAAGCTCCGCTGTAAGCTCCGCTGTAAGCTCCGCTGTAAGCTCCGTGAAATTGTCAAGAATCTTGACAATTTCACTCTGCACTTGCAGAGGGGGGACGGGGATGACAATATCTTTGATAGCCGGAACACTGGAGTGAACGACTTTGCTTTTTACCTTACCGCTGCTTTTTTGCTTTCGCGCATTTGTCGTTGCCAGAGCATAGCTGAGGTATTTAGGGTTTTGTGTATGTTTCAGGACAACAACATCTCCTCCTGCAAGGCANCGCTCATGCCCTACATATGCGGTGGATTTTGCAATATCTTCAACGCTTTCCCCAGTAATTACAAATAAAATGTCCCCATGCTCAAAATATTTTGGGCTGTTGATTATAGTGACATCGGTATGTGAAATGCACGTATCAAACCAGATCCCATATGTCGTGTAAATTTCTCCATAACGAACACAGGGAGTTCCTGTTGGGGNGATCTGTTCCCGCTTGATTCCAGAACCCCGATATATGTCTGTCGCAATTTCACCAAGTTTTTTATATTCCACCCCATCCGAGCAAAGCTCACTTAACAGTTGCTCCAGTTTATTCATTTTATCCTCCGCACTATATAAAACTGGTAAAATTTAATGCCTAAAAAATTCTTCTGCGGCCTCATCGGCCTCGGCTTTATAATCTGCCTCTGTCTCGGCTTCTCTTTGAGAAACACTAACAAACACTGTCTCCATTACTCGGCTCGTAGCACAATCGCTTAAATCTTCATATTTCACCCTTGNAAGTAGACGGCTATAGAAATCCAAAACATCTGTATCGCCAAGTATCCAACCAACTTGCGAATTTGTTTCCGCTGCTAAACATATATCTTCAATTTGTGACTCTGTCCATCCATCGTATTTGCACATCATTGCAATGACACCATGTGTCGATAAGAAATTGGGGCTATGTGTTAATTTTGAAATTAGCTCCTGCTTCTCCTGCTCACTCCTCAGTTGAATATCCCTAAAATGGTCGTTCAAAAATGGAACCAGATTTTTGTAAAAGAAAATATTTGAATGCTTTTGCATTTCCACTCTTCTTCGAGAAATGGATTTATCATATCGTCAAATAAGTCGGATCGATAATCTTTATCGGAACTAATTAAGTACAAATCTTCTCCATCTGGTATAGATGATAACAAACACTCCCAATTAATTGCATCTCCATATTTGTCGTCTTTCCCTGGAGGATTACCAATTCGATACCTATTGAACGCTTTTTCTACCACCGAATCGCATTCTAACAATGTAGTTGTTTCAAAAATTTCATTAATTGTTTTGTCTGCTGGCAAAGATTGATTTTTTATGTCGGTATCAATCTTTTCTTTCCAGGCCTTATGTCGTTGAATGATGCTCTTATAATCATTAGAAAACTGCTCATATTCTTCATAATCCTTGCAAAAAACTGGAAACTGAATCGGTCTAATTTCAAATTGCTTAAATGCCTCTTTGAGTTTTGCCCCACGATTCCTCTTAACTTCATCATAAACTTGCTGCGGGACAAACAGCTTGATATCTGTTCCGTTCAATTCCTTAAGTTTCCCAAATTGCACAAGGTCATCGTTGGTAAAATGATAGAGCGATAGCCATATATTGGAGTCAATAAATAAATTTTTCATGATCCCACCTCAATTTCTGTGNTAACTTTTGCAATCGCATCCCGCAGCACCTGCTCCCGCGCTACGATAGCTTCGATCTCGGCGTTGAGCTTCACAATGTCGATCTTCTCCCGGGTGTCCTCCGTTTCCACATAAGCGGATACGGACAGGTTATAGCTGTTCTCTGTAATCTCGCCGTACTCCGCCAGATGGGAGAAGTGTTTGATTTCCTCCCGCCTGGCAAACACAGACACGATGCGCTGGATGTTCTCCGCCGTCAACCGGTTGTTGTTCGTCACCTTGATACACTCGCCGGAGGCATCAATAAACAGCGTTTTGTTGTCTGCTTTGCCCCGTTTTAACACCATGATGCAGGTGGCGATGCTTGTCCCGAAAAACAGGTTGGCCGGGAGTTGAATCACGCAGTCAATAAAATTGTTATCTACCAGGTACTTCCGGATTTTCTGCTCCGCGCCGCTCCGGTACATGATGCCGGGGAAGCAGACGATAGCCGCCGTTCCGTTGGAGGCCAGCCAGGACAGGGAGTGCATGATAAAGGCCAGGTCTGCTTTAGACTTCGGCGCCAGCACTCCAGCAGGAGAGAAACGGGGGTCGTTAATCAGAATGGGGTCATCATCCCCCGCCCATTTGATGGAGTATGGAGGATTGGAGACGATCAACTCAAAAGGCTCGTCATCCCAGTGCTGGGGCGCGGTCAGGGTATCCTCGCAGGCGATATCAAACTTATCAAAGCCCACATCGTGGAGGAACATATTGATGCGGCAGAGGTTATAGGTTGTGATGTTGATTTCCTGTCCAAAGAAGCCGTTGCGAATGGCGTCNCGACCCAGCACCTTTTCCGCTTTCAGCAGCAGAGAGCCGGAACCGCAGGCGGGGTCATNGACCTTGTTGATTTCCGTTTTGCCCACGGTTCCAAGGCGGGTCAGCAGCTCAGACACATCGGCAGGGGTAAAGAACTCGCCGCCGGATTTTCCTGCATTGGAGGCATACATGGTCATGAGATATTCATAGGCATCGCCAAAGGCATCAATATCATGATCCTTCACCTCTCCCAAATTCATCTCCGCCNCGCCATTGAGGAGCTTAACCNGCTTTTCGTTGCGTTTGGCCACTGTCGCGCCNAGTTTGTTGCTGTTCACATCATAGTCGTCAAACAGACCTGCAAAGCTGCTCTCAGACTGGCTGCCCTTGGCGGATTCCTCAATATGGCGGAAAACTGCCTCCAAGGTTTCGTTCAGGTTTTCATCTTGGGGTGCGTTATTCCTGACATTGCAGAACAACTCGCTGGGCAGGATGAAAAAGCCCTTTTCTTCCACCAGTCCGGCCCTCGCTTCTTCAGCCTCGCCGTCCGGCATATCGGCATAATGGAAATCCGCATTCCCCGCATCCCATTCGCCCCGGTTGATGTAACTCTCCAGATTTTCAGATATATAACGGTAGAACATTGTGCCAAGAACATAATTCTTAAAGTCCCAGCCGTCCACCGCACCTCGCAGCTCATCAGCAATCGCCCAGATTGCCCGGTGGAGCTCATCGCGTTCCTGTTCCTTCTTCATGTCAGCCATGACTATTCCTCCATCTGTGCGGTTTCGCCATATTTAACTATAATCATACATGAATTTTGTAATTTCCGCAATATAAATTTTCCAGATTATCAGCTGCTACGCTGTCAACCTGTGCTTCTATCATCTTGACAAATTCACCAATTGGCGTTATACTACATACAACAGCAATTGATTGGAAAAGACATTTTAAATAATTGTCTTCATTATAACAGGCTTTCTCGAAAGAGATTGGATATCATTTACAGGCTTATCGCTGCACCCCAGGCACGCTTTTGTGTCTGGGGTAAAAGTAAATGACCGTCCAATCGGATACTTTTTCGGGGAAGCCTGTCATGATCTCAGTTTGAGGGAGCGGGCCAAGGGAAGCAACACGACACAGCGCCGAGCAGGGTTGCCTGTCAGGAACCGGATTGGGTAGAACGGCAATTTGCGGCGATGACCTGCAAAATCAAACTGAAGGAGATGTACTATGCAAAACACAAAAACTGAATACAGCAGCTCTGAGCGAACCCCTGTCGTTCTGCCGGAGATGGAACAACTGCTCCCGCCGTTAAGCGGAGAGCAGTTTTCTGCTTTGGAGCGCGATATTCTGGAAAACGGCTGCTACGCCCCCATCATTGTCAACGAGGATATGGTCATCATAGACGGACACAACCGTTTCCGTGTCTGTGAAAAACACGGTCTGCCCTATCGAATGCTGGTGNTCTCGTTTGNCGACCTGCTGGAAGCCAAGCAGTGGGCGCTGGATACCCAGAAGGGCCGCCGTAATCTGGACAAGTGGGAATTGGGCAAGATCGCGCTGAAACTAAAGCCAGAGATTGAAGCCAGGGCAAGGGCTAACCAAGGAACCCGCACCGACCTTTCGGTGAATTCACCAAAAGGTTACTCCCCTACGGACACCCGTAAGGAGATGGCCCAGGCTGTCGGCATCGGGGATCAGACTATGGGTAGAATCGCGCAGTTGACTGAGAATGCGCCCCAATCGTTGAAAGATGCTCTGGAAAACAAGGAAGTGTCCATCAACCGAGGCTGGAGGATTTTGAAAGCTGTTCAGCAGTTGTCGCCGGAGGAGCAGGATTCCGCTGCCGCCGAGATGCTGTCGGCTGTGCGGGAGATCGACCAGTCGGATACGAAGATTGACCGCCGCCATAAAATTGCTGGATTGTTCTGCAAAGCATATGAACGGGCCGTCCTGCTGACCCCCACGGAGGACAACGTGCTAANTTNGACGGAGTGTACCCGCATGACCTAGGAAGNAATCAAGGACTCTGTACAGGAGTCCTACAAACTGGCCCAAACGTTTCAGACCATTGGAGATCTGCTCAAGAATGCAATGTCGTGTNTGNATCAGTNGCCAGACGTGCCATCTGATAGGGAGCAGAACTGAGGGCAGGGGGTTATGTGTAACACCCTGCCTGTCCACATATCAGGGTATTGCTGTGGCAGGGGTGTCTGCGTTGACCCCCTCGCCGTGAACTGTCTGGCGAATTATCTGGATATTGCCGATGAAGGGTGGTATCATGTGGGCACTACATAATAGGGGGGCTCACAAAATGAATGTGAAATTTTCTTTTGACAAGGCCACTGTAGAACGGCGGGGCTTTACGCTGGAGGACGTGTATCGGACAATAAAAAGCCTGTTCGCCGCCTGCGATTTCCCCTGTGTCTCCGAGGAAGATGTCCTCTCTTTCACAGACAAAGGCCATAACGATGACTTTGCCGTCATGTGGGACATCATCCTGTCTCTGCTGCGGGCCGATTGGTTCCTAGACTGCGCGGATTCCTGTGTCTGGCAGGACGAGGATGGCGAGGAAGATATTCTTTTCCAANCCGGGAAAACGTGAGGACAGGGTGTATGATTGACACCCTGTCTCCCATTTTACAGAAAACGAGGTGAATCTATAACACCTAGCAGGAGGCAAGAACTGCATAGAAAAGAAACTGTGTCGTTTTCGTTTCAATCGTCACACTGTCCCCAGCCCAGCAAATGAAAAGCAGTTTGCCGCTGAAAGGAAGCCCCGCCGCTGGCGGGGCTAAGGCCCTCACCGCCGGGGGCGGTGAGGGCGCAAGCATAGCGTTTTGATGTCAAAACGCCACTTGCAGGGGAAATCCCCTGACCCCTATGCCGCCTGCGGGCGGTAACCTTTCGGCAGCGTTGCCAAAAAGTTGGAGCGAACGTTTTGACAACATTGTCAGGAAGTTGTTTCCTTGGCCGCTATCGGGTTTGACAAAATTGTCAGACCCGATTTTTCTGCACTTTCGGCATGATTGCCGGAAGTCCACTGTTCAGAAAACGGGTTCAGCAATGTTGCCAGACCCNATTCTTCTNTGGACTTTTGATAAGATTATCAGAAGTCCGCTTAATCCATAGCTGGGTTGACCGTGCTGCTGAACCAGAATCCGAATCACTCTACAGACCTGGGGTAAGGTTTGACAGCATTGTCAAACCTTACTGCGCGGCATCCAAATCAATTTCTATAAAATACCGCTTCCGGCAACATTGCCAAAAGCGGAAAGGGAGTGAAGAATACGAGCAAACAATCACATCGTACCTGCGNCCGCATGGGCGCCAAGGACTATGACCTGCTGAAGAAAAAGAGTGCCGCGGCCAATCTGTCCGCCAACGCATGGCTGATGGCGCAGCTGGCAGCCAACNGCCCTGTCCTGTACCGGGAGGCGGAAACTTGGGGTGCCATTCACTTTATGGATGCGGCGGGCCGGGAGATCAATGCCATCGCCCGCGATTTCAACAGCGGCTATGGCACAGCGGAGCAGCTCCGCCACGCTGTTCGTCTTCTGGGAGATGTGTACGAACGAGTCCATACGCTGAGGAAGAAAGGANACCTTNATGCTGCATAATCNAAAAACGCGGAAAGTTCGTGGTTCCATACGGGATAACAGCAGGAATCTCTCCGTCCGCATGACGGAGGAGCAGTGCCGGCGCTTACAGCGATACATGGAGTTGACCAGGCTGAAAAGCACGGCCTATTTTTGCCGCCTGATTCAGGAAAATGATTTCAAGGGCCGTTCACCGAAACTAAGCCATGCCCTGCACACCAGCGTCAACATGATCTATTCCAACGTACGGCAGATTACCCGCCATCAGTACGCAAAGAAGCTGGACGCCGAAGCTGTGGCAAAACTGGATTTTTTGATGGATAAGCTCTGCGAGGAAGTCTATTTGCTTGCTGGCCAGAAATAGCCCCTCGTTGGCCCGCAGGAGGCCCCGTGTGACCAGCGTCCGGCCTGCAGGTATCCTGCCCCCATCCAGGCTGTCAGGCCCAACGAGGGCGAGCGTAGCCAAACCGNGTTTTGCGAATTCATAAAACCCGATTTCGGACAGGAAAACGCCATCGTCCACTTTTTTGTGAATTCACAAAAAGTAATCTCAATTTTGTAACGCCAGCATCGGCAGACCGCATTGCGGCCTGCCGGTGCTGTGTTCTATAGGCGGCGGTAAGGTTTGGCAACATTGCCAGACCTTGCTTTGCGTCAAGAAAATAAATTCCACGTAAAATACCGCTTCTGACAACATTGTCAAAATAATCGGATATGTNCTTACAGGATAAAAATCATAATTGGCGAAACGGTCAAGAAGGGAGGTTTTCGACCATAGATAAGCCAAACGACAACCAGCAAATCAGGATGGAACGTATCCAGGTTTCCTGCGGCAGAACAATTCGAGTGGTATCTGTATTCCCCAAAGACGGACACTGTTCGCCTGAAGATAAATTGAAAGCTCTGATTGACCTGGAAATCCAGCAGGAAAAACTGTGCGCTTGATCCCGGCCCTGTCTGGGAAAAGCGCTGGATATCCGGGCCGTTTTGGAGTATAGTCATGTCGCAATGCTCTGAACGGTTTGACCAATGAAGGAGGGCAAGATGACAACGTCAAACCAGAAGAAAACCGCTCTGTACTGCCGTCTCAGCCAGGATGACAATACAGAAAACGAGTCAAACAGTATTCAAAATCAAAAAATGATCCTTCAACGGTACGCGAGTGACCATCATTTTCCTAATCCATGTTTTTATGTGGATGACGGGTACTCCGGGGCCAGTTTTCAAAGACCCGGCTTCCAGCAGATGATGGCCGATATGGAAAATGGCGAAATCGGAATCATCATNACGAAANACCTGTCCCGTCTAGGCCGAAACCAACTTCACACTGGACTGTACATCGAGGAACGCTTCCCCATGTTCGGTGTCCGCTACATTGCCATCAACGACAACGTGGATACCGACAGCAACGAAAGTAACGAGCTGATGCCGTTCAAAAATTTGTTCAANGAATGGTATGTACGGGACTCCAGCCGCAAGGTACGGGCCGTATTCCGGGCAAAGGCTGAACGAGGGGAGCGTTTGGGGGCCAGAGCGCCCTATGGCTACCGGCGCAGCGAGGATGACAGAAACCGGCTGGTGGTGGATGAGGAGGCCGCCGCCATTGTCCGCAGGATCTTTGCCATGTGTGCTGGCGGCATGGGTCCCAGCCAAATCGCGCGGCAGTTGAAAAGTGAACAGCTTCTGTGTCCGGCGGTCTACACCTATAAGAAATTTGGGATCGCTCATTCCTCCATGAATTTGGAGACCCCCTGCGACTGGTCTGAAAGCACTGTCGCCGCCATGCTTGAGAATGAGGTCTATCTGGGCAACACCGTCAACATGAGGTACAGCACCAAATCCTATAAGGACAAGCGCCGGATCACCCATCCCAGGGAGGAATGCCTGGTTTTTGAGGGGACTCACCCGGCGCTGGTGACGCGGGAGGTCTGGGACATCGTCCAGCGGGTGCGCCAGAACAAGCGCCGCCCCACCAAGATGAAGGAGCAGAACAAATACTCCGGGCTGGTGGTGTTCGCGGACTGTGGNGCCACCATGGTGCTGCATCGAGCGCATGCGATGAAGCCTACCTGGAATAACTTCGCCTGTTACACCTACAAGAAAAAGGGGAAAGAGGTCTGCACCGCCCACTATATCCGGGAATGCGTGCTGGACGAGGTGATCCTGGAGGATCTGCGGCGGGTAACGGCGATGGCCAGGGAACATACCAGGGAGTTTGCGGAGTACATCGGCGGCAGGCAGTCCGCAGAAATCCAGCGGGAGATCCGCAGGCTGGAACGGGAACTGACCGCTATGCGGAAGCGCGGCGCGGAACTGGATGCCATTTTCAAAAGGCTTTACGAGGATCGGGTGCTTGGCCACATTTCGGTGGAGCAGTTCCAGGNGCTGTCCGGTAGCTACACAGAGGAACAGGAGAGGCTGGCGGTGGAAATCNNCACAAAGGAGGCGGCCATCCGGAAGCTGCGGGATACGGTATCCAGCACCGATGGCTTCATCGCCAAGTCCAAGCGTTACACCGACATTACGAAACTGACGCCGGAACTGCTGCGGCTGTTCATCCAGAAGATCGTAGTGCATGAGAAAAGCGTGAAGTATTCCAAGTATTCGGAACAGACTGTGGAAATTCATTATACTGACATTGGATTTATCGGCGAAACCGGGGAAGAAGAAAAGCCCCAGCAGGAAATTACAGCATAATTCCTGCTGGGGAATTCCCCCGGATCGTAGATACCCCTATCAGGGGGAACCCAACGGTTCGGGGGTATTTTTTCGCAAAGGATCNTGTGNCGNNGNGCCTTAATAGGCGATACCCCAATAGATCATGTGCTTGGCCGGCTTGCCACAGATGGCGCAGGTGTCGCCCAGGTGCTCCTGCTCCAGGGGGATGCACCGGGAGGACATACCCGCCTCCTCCTTCATCTTCAGCTCGCACTCCAGCTCCCCGCACCACATGGTCTTGATGAAGCCGCCCTTCTCCTCCTGGATGGTCTTGGCCTCCTCCAGAGAGTAGGCGGGGAAGGTGTTGTCCTGCAGATTCTTCAGGGCCTTGGCGTAGAGGGCGTCGTGGATGTCGTCCAGGAGCTTGGCCACCGTGTCCTCGATGCCGTCCAGGCTGACGAAGACCTTCTCTCCGCTGTCCCGGCGCACCAGCACGCACTGGTTCTTCTCCATATCCTTGGGCCCCAGCTCCAGCCGGAGGGGCACGCCCTTCATCTCATACTCAGCGAATTTCCAGCCGGGGGCCTTGTCGCTATCGTCCATCTTCACCCGGAACCCGGCGGCCTTCAGCTTGTCCATGACGGCCCGGTTGGCCTCCAGGACTCCCTCCTTGTGCTGGGCCACGGGGATCACCATGACCTGGGTGGGGGCGATCCGGGGGGGCAGCACCAGGCCCCGGTTGTCCCCATGAACCATGATGATGCCGGCGATCATCCGGGTGGATACCCCCCAGGAGGTCTGGAAGGGATGGTGGAGCTGATTGTCCTTGCCGGTGAAGGTGATATCAAAGGCCTTGGCAAAGCCGTCCCCAAAGTAGTGGGAGGTGCCGCCTTGGAGGGCCTTGTGGTCGTGCATCATGCACTCCACAGTGTAGGTGGCCTCCGCCCCGGAGAACTTCTCCTTATCGGTCTTTTTCCCCTTCACCACGGGGATGGCCAGCACGTTCTCGTAGAAATCGGCGTAGATGTTGAACATCCGCTCGGTCTCTTCGACGGCCTCCTGGGCGGTGGCGTGCATGGTGTGGCCCTCCTGCCACAGGAACTCCCGGTGGCGGAGGAAGGGGCGGGAGGTCTTCTCCCACCGGAGGACGCTGGTCCACTGGTTGTAGAGCTTGGGCAGATCCCGGTGGGAGTGGATGATGTGGGAATAGTGGTCACAGAACAGGGTCTCGGAGGTGGGCCGGATGCACAGCTTCTCCTCCAGCTTCTCGCTGCCCCCCTGGGTGACCCAGGCGCACTCGGGGGCAAACCCCTCCACATGGTCCTTCTCCTTCTGAAGAAGGCTTTCAGGGATAAGCATGGGCAGGTACACGTTCTCGTGGCCTGTCTCCTTAAATTCCTTGTCCAGAATGGCCTGGATATTCTCCCAGAGGGCATAGCCATAAGGCCGAAGGATGAACATGCCCTTCATACTGGTGTAGTCGATGAGCTCCGCCTTCCGGCACACGTCGGTGTACCACTGGGCGAAATCCACCTCCATATCGGTGATCTGCTCCACCTGCTTTTTATTATCCTGTTCCATTTCTCTCCATCCTTTATGGTTCAAAGTTGGTTTTTATTGTATGCAACCCGGGGGAAATTGTCAAGAGTTCTTCCCGCTCCGGGCAAATTCCAGCANCTTGGCTCCCTCGGCGTACCCCATATGGTACAGCCGCTCCACCGCCGCCCTGTCCTTGGTGAGGGTGGCCATGCCCGCGATGTCCGAAGGGGCGATAAGAAGGGCTTTCCCCGCCTGCTCNAGGGCCTTTACGGCGGCCACGTCGGTATTGTAGCGCACGCTGCGGCGCAGCAGGGCGCCGTAAGCGTTGGGCCAGCGGCGCAGAGCCTTCTCCATGACCTCCTGATGATCCAGGGGCGGGCGGAGGTAGTCGGCGGGCCGGGTCAGCAGCAACACGATCCGGTCGCAGCCCTGGGCGATGGCCCGCTTATAGGGCACCGGATCGGCCACGCCGCCGTCAAAGCCGGGCCTGCCCATAACAGGATAGGGCTGGCAGGCCCCGGGGACGGCACAGGAGGCTTTGATGGGGTCGAAATTCCCCTCCCGGAGGAGGGCCTTGTCGTAATAGACCGGGTCGCCGGTGGCGGCGTCGGTGACCACCGCCTCATACCGGGCGGCGCTGGCATTGAAGGCTTCCAGATCCACCGGATCCTCCCCGCCGGGGCCGGAGAGGATGGTGTAGGGGTAGTCCAGGTTGATATAGGAGCCTTTGCGGAGCATATTGTGCATGGACATATACTCCTTGCGGAAGGCGTAGTCCAAGTAAAAGCGCAGGTTGCGCCCCCGCTGTCCGGCCAGGTAGCTGACCATATTGCCGCTGCCTGCCGACACGCCGATGAGGTAATCGAAGGGCTGGACGCCCTGGTCATTGAGATAGTCGTAGATGCCGGCGGTGAAGGAGCCCCGCATCCCGCCGCCCACGTCGATAATGCCTAACATGGATACTTGTCTCTCCTTTGTTGAAAAAACAGGGGAGCCGCACAGCGGCTCCCCCGGCAGTTGCGGATCTATTCAGCAGAGATCATGTAATAATACACCGGCTGGCCGCCTGACAGAAGGGTGATCTCCGCCTGGGGACAGGCGTCGGTGAAGAGCTTCAGCGTCTTCTCCGCCTCTGCCTGCTTGACATCGGCGCCATAGTAGATATTAATGAACTCCGCGCCGCGGTACTGCTCCTCCTTGGCCAGCTTTTTCAGCAGCTTGTCCAGGTTCCGCTGGGTATCCAGCAATTGGCCGTTGAGCAGGGCCATATAGTCCCCGTGCTTGATGGAAAAACCGCCGAAGTCGCTGTCCCGGGCAGCGTAGGTGATCTCCGCAGTGGAGACCCGCGCCATGGCCTCGGCCATGGCGGCCTCGTTGTCCTCCACGCTGGCGTCGGGATCCATCACCAGCAGGGCGGAGATGCCCTGGGGGATCGTCTTACTGGGGATGACCACCACCTGCTTGCCCTCAGCCAGCGGGANACACTGCTGGGCGGCCATGACGATGTTCTTGTTGTTGGGCAGCACGAAGACCACCTCGGCGGGAGTGGCGTCGATCTGCCTGAGGATGTCCTCGGTGGCGGGGTTCATGGTCTGCCCGCCGGAGATGACCCCGTCGGCCCCCAGATCCCGCAGAACGGCGGCAAGGCCGTCGCCGGCGGCCACCGCCACNACACCGTACCTGCGCTNCGGCGGAGCGATCTTCCGCTCTCCGGCCTCCAGCTGGGCCTCGACCTCCTCCAGGTCGTCAGTGGACTGGACGTGCTTGCCCGCCGCCAGATCTTCGGCCTGGGTGCGCATATTCTCGATCTTGGCCAGCTCCAGAGTGCCGTACTTGGCGCTTTCGGTGAGGGCGGCGCCGGGGGTATCGGTGTGGACGTGAACCTTGAACTCCTCGTCGCTCTCCCCGATGACCAGGCTGTCGCCGATGCTGTTGAGATAGGCCCGGAAGGGCTCCAGATTCACATTCTCCTTGGCCTTGCGGACAATGAAGACCGTGTCGTAGGTAAAGGTGATGTCCTCGTCCCCCAGAGCGGCGAAGTCGGCGCCGGACTTTTTGATCTCCGGCACGCTGGCCCCCTCGGGCATGGGTACCGCGTTCATCTCGTCCAGCATGCCCTGGAGGATGACCAGAAAGCCCTTGCCGCNGGAATNCANCACCCCGGCCTTCTTCAGCACCGGGTTCTGCTCCGTGGTATGCTCCAGGGCCACCTGGCCCTCGGCGATGGCCTTCTCCAGCACGTACTGGGCGCCGGCGTCCTCCCGGGCGGCGGCCGCCGCCGCGGCGGCGGAGAGGCGGGAGACGGTGAGGATGGTGCCCTCGGCGGGCTTCATAACGGCCTTGTAGGCGGCGGCCACGCCGAAGTCCAGGGCGATGGCAAAGTCCCGGCCGTCGATGGTCTNCTTCTCCTTCACCGCCTTGGCAAAGCCCCTAAACAGCAGGGAGAGGATCACGCCGGAGTTGCCCCGGGCGCCCCGGAGCAGGGCGTTGGCGGTGGCGTTGGCGGCCTCCCCCACAGTGGCGCGCTCCTTCTTGACAAGCTCCTCGGCGGCGGCGCCGATGGTCATGGACATATTGGTGCCCGTGTCCCCGTCGGGGACGGGAAAGACATTGAGCTCGTTGATCTCCTGCTTCTGGGTGTTGATGCACGCCGAGGCGTGGACGATCATGCGGGCGAAAAGCGCCCCATCAATGGTAGTGATCATATCTTCTACCTTCCTTTCAGCCGATGACCATGGAGTCAACGAACACGTCCACCGACTTGACCTCCACTCCCGTGGCCCGGCTGACATTATACTTGACTTCGCTCATGATGGAGCGGCTCACCGCCATGAGGTTTACCCCGTTCTCCACAATGATATGGAGCTCCAGGGAGATGGTGTCGTCCTCGTTGAGCTTGACCTTGACGCCCTTGNCCATGGACTCCTTGCGCAGAAGGTGCACCAGTCCGTCGGTGGTGGAGCGGATGGCCATGCCCTTCACGCCATAGCAGTTGGTGGCAGCGGCCCCGGTAATGTTGGTAAAAACGTCGCTGCTGATGGTGATGACGCCCTTTTCCGTTTGCAGCTTCATGGAAGACCTTCCTTTCCGTGGGTAAAATCACATATTGGTGTGGTTATTGTATTCTATTTTCAATAAAATTACAAGGGAAAAAGTGGCGGGAAACGATTGTAATTTCCTCGAAAGTCGTGTACACTAAGAGTACCATTGAAAAAAAGGAGGCGCCGGGAAAATGAAAATCGCCCGTTTTGTACTGAAGGTCGTGGGGTTCTGCCTGGCTCTGGCGGCTGCCGCCTGCTGCGTCATCGCCTATTGGGACAAGATCACCGAGTGCGTCCACCGGGTGGGAAGTAAGCTGGGGCTTTCCTGCTGCTCCAGCGACTATGCCGACTTCGACGACTACGCCGACTGGGAGGACTAAACCCAAAGATCCACAGCGTCCATGCGGGGCCGCTCTCAAAGGAGCGGCCCCGTCTTTTTCCTCTTTCCTTTTTTTCGCCAAACTGTTATAATGCTCTTTACAAAACCCTGTTACCGCAAAGGAATGAGACCCATGCCCAACTATTATGCCCATCTGGTCTTTGGCCGCCGGGTGCTCTCTCGCCTGCCCGCCCTGCTTCGAAGCGGCCTGAGCCGGGAGGAGGACGCCTTCCTGGCCGGCTGCTTAGGCCCTGACCCGCTGTTTTTTTACCGGCCCCTGTTCCCCAATCTGCCCAGGCAGACCGGTATCGACCTGCATCACCACAGCTTCCGCGCCCCGGCGCAGGGGCTGCTGGCGGCGGTGGAGGAGGGCGCCCCCTTCGCCGGGAGCTATGCCGCCGGATTTTTGTGCCACTTCGCCCTGGACAGCGCCTGCCATCCCCTCGTCACCGCGCAGGCCGTCCACGGTCTTGCCCACAGCGCCGTCGAAAGTGAGTTGGATCGGGTATTGATGCTCTCCGAAGGCGTGGATCCCCTCCGCCGCACTCCCCTGCCTCCCTTTCGGCTGCCCGACGACTTTTTTGCCACGGTCACAGCGGCGNTGTGTCCCGCCATCACTCCGGAACAGTTTCGCCAGGCCCTCTCCTCCTTCCGCCGGGTGTGCCGGCTGCAGACCAGGGGAGCGGGCACCTGGATCCAGCGGGCGGCGGACGGACTGGGCCGGCTTCCCCAGCTCTCCGCCCTTCGGGGCTCTGTTCTCACCCCCCGGCCCGACCCGGCCTGCGCGCCGACGGCGGCCCTCCTGCTCCAAATGCTGGAGGCCTCCGTGGCCCCCACCGTCCGGGCCGTTACGGAGTTTTTCTCCGCCGCCGGGGCCGATGGGACGCTGGACGACTGGTACGACCGGGATTTCTATGGCGGCCGCGTTCCCGCCCCGGTCATGGTCTGAGAGAGAAAGAGGGTCTTTTTATGTTGGTCACACTGCAAAACACCACCAAAAAGCTCTGCGTCATCGGCGACCCGGTGCTCCACACCCGCTCGCCCCTGCTGCAAAACGCCATGATATCCGAATTCGGCCTGGACTACATCTACCTCTGCCAGCATGTGCCCAGAGGGGAGAGTGCCCAGTGGCTGGCGTGCGCCAAGTACAGCGGCTATGCCGGGTTCAACGCCACCATGCCCCACAAGGAGGCCCTGATGCCCTTGATGGACGAGCTGGACGACCTGGCCANGCTGTGCGGGGCGGTAAATACCGTGTGTATCCGGGAGGGGCGGACGATCGGCTATAATACCGATGGGGGCGGCTTTCTCCGGGCTCTGGACGACCTGGGGGTCATCCCGGCGGGAAAGCAGGTCATGCTCCTGGGCTCCGGCGGCGCGGCCAAGGCGGTGGCGGCGGCCCTGGTGGGAGCGGGTGCGGCCATTACCGTCTGCAACCGCACCATCGCCAAGGCGGAGGCTCTGGGGGCCNTGGCCCCCCATCGAATGACCCCGACGGACTTCCGTTCGGAGACCCTCCGGGCGGTGGCGGCGGGCAGCGATATCCTCATCAACTGCACCTGTCTGGGCATGGAGGGCTCGGCCGCCCAGTTTGAAGACCTNTCCTTCCTGGAGGCCCTGCCCCAGGGGGCGGCGGTGTGCGACGCCATCTACGCCCCCGCGGAGACCCTGCTGCTCAGGCGGGCCCGTGAGCTGGGCCACCCCACCATGAACGGCATGGGGATGCTCCTCCACCAGGNCATTCTGGCCCTGGAGCACTTTACCGGCCAGTGCCTGGACAGGGAGCGGGCAAAANCCGCCGCCATGGCGGCGCTGGAACGGGTATGACGAAAGAGGCGGCCGCGGCGTGGAAAGTCCGCGGCCGCCCCCCTTTTCTTTTTGATAAAAAGGCGCTATAATACTGCCAAAACTTTTTCGGAGGCCGCTGTCATGGAAAAACTCCTCTTCATTTATAACCCCCACGCCGGGAAGGGCCGGGTGCGGGGCAAGCTGGCGGGCATCCTCAACGCCTTCACCCGCTCGGGACAGCTGGTCACCGCCTACCCCACCCAGGGCCCCGGCGACGCCGCCCGGTGTGCCAGAGAGCTCTCTCCCGACCACGACCGCATCGCCGTATGCGGTGGGGACGGCACCCTCCACGAGGTCATCACCGGCCTGATGGAGCTGCCTGAGAGCGCCCGGCCCCCCATTGGCTACATTCCCGCCGGCACCACCAACGACTTTGCCCGAAACCTGGGCCTGCCCAAGGGCATGGAGGAGATGGCCGCCCTGGCCGCCTCCGGAGAGCCCCGGAGCGTGGACATTGGCCGGCTGGGCGAGCGGTACTTCACCTATGTGGCCGCCTTGGGGGCCTTTACCGATGTATCCTATAACACTCCCCAGCAGTTCAAGAACATTTTCGGCCACCTGGCCTACGTTCTCAAAGGGGCCTCTGAGCTGGCCAATCTGCAGAGCTACCCTCTGCGGGTGGAGCATGACGGGGGCGTTTTGGAGGGGGATTTCCTCTATGTCATGGTGAGCAACACCGTCTCCGTGGGCGGCCTGATCGGCCTGCCCGCCGAGGAGGTGAGCCTGGACGACGGACTTTTGGAGGCTGTGCTTGTGCGGATGCCCCAGACCGTGGCCCAGATGAACGCCGCCATTTACGCCCTGGCCCGGCAGGAGTACGACCAGGACAGCGGCGTGACCGGCCTCCACTCNTCCCGGTTCCTCATCACCTGCGCCAAACCGGTGCCCTTCACCCTGGACGGGGAGTTCGGCGGGGCCTATACCCCGGCGGANATCGCCGCGGTGAACACCCCNATCCGGATCGTCTACGGGCAGGCTTGACCGCCCTCNAAGCCTCTACGAAGGGAGGAATCGCACATGGACTATCACGCCGGCGTCTTTGACGTGGCCGTCATCGGGGCGGGCCACGCGGGCATCGAGGCCGCTTTGGCTTCGGCCAGGCTGGGTCTGAAGACCCTGTGCTTCACGGTGAACCTGGACGCGGTGGGGAATATGCCCTGCAATCCCGCCATCGGCGGCACGGGCAAGGGCCACNTGGTGCGGGAGATCGACGCCCTGGGGGGCGAGATGGGAAAAGCCGCCGACAAAGCCTGTATCCAGTACCGGGTGCTCAACAAGGGGAAAGGCCCCGCCGTCTGGTCCCTCCGGGCCCAGGCCGACCGCCGCCGCTACCAGGAGGTCATGAAGCACACCCTGGAAAAGCAGGAAAACCTATGGGTGAAGCAGGCGGAGATCACCGACATCCTGACGGAAAACGGGGCGGTCTCCGCTGTCCGCACCGCCCACGGTGCGGTCTATCAGGTGAGGGCCGCCATCGTCTGCTCGGNCACCTATCTCTCCGGGCGCACCANCGTNGGGGAGGTCACAAGGGACAGCGGCCCCGACGGTCTGGCCGCCGCGCCGGCCCTGTCGGAGAGCCTGCGAAAGCTGGGGGTCACCCTCCGCCGGTTCAAGACGGGCACGCCCCCCCGGGTGAACCGCCGCAGCGTGGATNTTTCCAAGATGGAGCTTCAAACGGGGGANGAGGCCCCGGTACCCTTCTCCTTTTCCACCGATGAGCCCCTGAAAAATCAGGCGGTTTGCTATTTGACCTACACCACCGGGGAGACCCATGCCGTCATTCGGGAAAACCTCCACCGCTCCCCCCTCTTCTCCGGGGTCATCGAGGNGGTGGGCCCCCGGTACTGCCCCTCCATTGAGGACAAGGTGGTGCGCTTTGCCGACAAGGCCCGGCACCAGCTGTTCATCGAGCCTATGGGTCTGAATACGGAAGAACTCTACATCCAGGGCTTTTCCTCCTCCCTTCCCGAGGAGGTGCAGGTGGAGATGCTCCACACCATCCCCGGCCTGGAAAAGGCCGAGATGACCCGCCCAGCCTACGCCATCGAGTACGACTGCGTGGATCCCACCGAGCTTCTCCCCACCCTGGAGCACAAAAAAGTCCCCGGCCTTTACGGCGCGGGGCAGTTCAACGGCTCCTCGGGCTACGAGGAGGCCGCCGCCCAGGGCCTCATGGCGGGGATCAACGCCGCCCGGAAAATCGGGGGGCTTTCTCCGGTGGTGCTGACCCGCGACCAGGGCTATATCGGGGTGCTCATCGACGACCTGGTGACCAAGGGCACCAATGAGCCTTACCGCATGATGACCTCCCGCACGGAATACCGCCTTCTCCAGCGGCAGGACAACGCCGACCNCCGCCTGGCCCACATCGGCCATGCGGTGGGGCTGGTCAGCGACGAGGCATACCAGAAGGTTCTGGGCAAATACGCCGCCGTGGACGCCGAGATCGCCCGGCTGGAGAAGACCCCCTGCCCCGGAGGGCGCCTGGCCGACCTTCTCCGCCGCCCGGAGAACAGCTACGAGAGCATCGCTCCACTTGACTCCGGCCGGCCCCCGCTGCCCCGCCCGGTCTGGGAGGCGGCGGAGATCGCGAACAAATACGCCGAGTACATCCGCCGCCAGCAAAAGCAGGTGGAGGAGATGAAGAAGCTGGATCGCCGCCCTCTGCCCCAGGAGCTGGACTATCTCTCCATGCAGGGCCTCCGCCTGGAGGCCCGCCAGAAGCTGGATCGGATCCGCCCCGTCAGCCTGGGNCAGGCCAGCCGCATCTCCGGGGTCAGCCCCGCCGATGTGGCGGCGCTGATGATCTATCTGGAAAGGGATGGCCGCCATGAAGTCTAAAGTCGTGCTGGGCCTGTCCGGCGGGGTGGACTCCGCCCTGGCCGCCCGGCTGCTCCAAGAGAACTATACCGTCATCGGCCTCTATCTCTCCATCGGCCCCGAGGCCGTGGGGGAGGCCGACGCCCGGGCCGTGGCGGAGGGGCTGGGCATGGAGCTGCGCACCATGGATATTTCCCGGGCATTGGAGGAGCATGTGAAGGCCCCCTTCGCCGCCGAATACCGGGCCGGCCGCACCCCCCTGCCCTGCGCCCGGTGCAATCCGCTGGTGAAGTTCCCCTCCCTGCTGGCTTTGGCGGAGGAGCTGGGGGCGGAATATATCGCCACGGGCCATTACGCCCGCACCGCCCAAAACGAAGCCGGCCGCACCCNNCTTTTGAAGGGATCCGCCCCCAATGACCAGTCCTATATGCTGGCCCGCCTTCCCCAGGAAATATTGCGCCGGGTCATTTTCCCCCTGGGCGGCCGCGTCAAGTCCACCGTCCGCCAGCTCTCCCAGGGGGCGGGCCTTCCGGTGGCGGACAAGCCGGACAGCATGGAGATTTGTTTTATCCCCCATGACGATTACGGGGAATGGCTGGAGNGCCGGGGCCAGGGCTGCCCTCCCGGCAACNTTCTGGCCCCCGACGGCACGGTGCTGGGAAGGCATAAGGGCATTCACCGCTACACCCTGGGCCAGGGCCGGGGGCTGGGGGTGTCCGGCCCCCACCGCTACTATGTCTCCGCCATCGACCCGAGGGAAAACACCGTCACCCTCTCCGACGGCTCCGACCTGACGCGGGAGGAGATCTTCTGCTCTGACCCCAACTGGATCGCCATAGACCGCCTGGAGGGCCCGATGGAGGTCGCCGCCCGCTTCCGCCACGCCAGAACAGAGACGCCCTGCACCATCCTTCCCCGGGGCAGCGGCGTTTTGGTCAGGGCCCACACCCCCGTCCGGGCCCCCACGCCGGGACAGCTGGCGGTGTTCTACGACGGGGACGTGGTGGTGGGCAGCGCCTGGATCGAAAGCGCCTGCTGAGCCTTTTTGCAATGCGAAAGCCGCTCCGGCCTTAAAATAGGGCCGGAGCGGCTTCTCTTTCCTTGACGCGTTTCCATTTTTGGTATAAAATTAGTGTGAATTGATATGCGCCTCACAATATGTGGGGACGGCATCGCGACTTTGGACAGAGTGAGGGAAGGCCCATGGCAACAAAACCGCAATATGACAACACCTCCATCTCCTCCCTGAAGGGAGCCGACCGGGTACGCAAACGCCCGGGGGTCATCTTCGGCTCCGACGGGCTGGACGGCTGCGAGCACGCCGTATTTGAGATCTTATCCAACGCCATCGACGAGGCTAAGGAGGGCCACGGCAGCCTCATCACCGTGACCCGCTACCTGGACAAGTCCATCGAGGTGGAGGACTTTGGCCGGGGCTGCCCGGTGGACTGGAACGAGNTGGAGCAGAAGTACAACTGGGAGCTGGTGTTCTGCGAGCTGTACNCCGGCGGCAAGTACGGCGGAGACGNGGATAACTACGAGTACTCCCTGGGTCTCAACGGCTTGGGCTCCTGCGCCACCCAGTACGCCAGCGAGTTCTTCGACGCCGTCATCCACCGGGACGGCATGGAATACACCCTCCACTTTGAAAAGGGTGAGATCACTGAACCCCGGGAGAGCTTCCTCCACAGCGCCCCCTGGAGTGGGAAGAAGACCGGCTCCAAGTTCCGCTGACGGCCCGATCTGGAGGTCTTCACCGACATCGACATCCCCCTGGAATATTATGCCGATGTGATGAAGCGGCAGGCGGTGGTCAACGCCGGGGTCACCTTCCGGCTGAAAAACGAGACCGCCCCCGGTAAGTTCGAGACCTTCGACTTTCTCTATGAAAACGGCATCGAGGACTATGTCAAGGAGCTGGCGGGGGAGAACTCCCTCACCGCCCCGGTGTTCNGGCAGGCCGAGCGCAAGGGCCGGGACCGGGAGGACAAGCCGGAATATAAGGTAAAGCTGTCGGTGTCCTTCTGCTTTTCCAACACGGTGAATATCATCGAATACTACCACAACTCCTCCTGGCTGGAGCACGGCGGCTCNCCGGAGAAGGCCGCCCGCTCCGCCTTCGTCTCCGCCATNGACGGCTACCTGCGCGCCCAGGGCAAGTATCAGAAGAACGAGAGCAAGATCACCTGGAACGACGTGGCCGACTGCCTGGTGATGGTCTCCAACAACTTCTCCACCCAGACCTCCTATGAAAACCAGACCAAGAAGGCCATCAACAACAAGTTCGTCCAGGAGGCCATGACGGAATTCCTCAAGGCCCAGATGGAGGTCTACTTCATCGAGAGCCCCTTCGACGCCCAGAAGATCGCCGAGCAGGTGCTCATCAATAAACGAAGCCGGGAGAGCGCGGAAAAGGCCCGGCTGAACATCAAGAAGAAGCTGACGGGCACCATGGATCTGGCCAACCGGGTGCAGAAGTTCGTGGACTGCCGCACCAAGGATCCGGAGCGCCGGGAGCTTTACATTGTGGAGGGCGACTCCGCCCTGGGCAGCGTCAAGCTCTCCCGGGACGCGGAGTTCCAGGGCATTATGCCCGTCCGGGGCAAGATCCTCAACTGCCTGAAGGCGGACTACGCCCGCATCTTCAAAAGCGAGATCATCACCGACCTGATGAAAGTGCTGGGCTGCGGGGTGGAGGTCAATGATAAGCGTGCCAAGGATCTGGCCGCCTTCGAGCTGATGAACCTGCGGTGGAACAAGGTGGTCATCTGCACCGACGCCGACGTGGACGGCTACCAGATCCGAACCCTCATTTTGACCATGCTCTGGCGGCTCACCCCCACCCTCATCCGCCGGGGCTACGTCTACATCGCCGAGTCCCCCCTCTATGAGATCACCTATAAGGAAAAGACCTGGTTTGCCTACTCCAACAAGGAAAAGGACGACATTGTCAAGGAGATCGGAGAGGGAAAGAAGATCACCATTCAGCGCTCCAAGGGCCTGGGCGAGAACGAGCCGGAGATGATGTGGCTGACCACCATGAACCCGGAGACACGCCGGCTGATCAAGGTGATGCCCGAGGACATGGAGGCCACCACCCAGATGTTCGACCTGCTGCTGGGGGACAATCTCCAGGGCCGGAAGGATCATATCGCGGAAAACGGATATAAATTTTTGGAATTGGCCGATATATCTTAAAAAGGAGGAAAACAACCATGAAAAAGCGCATTCTTTCCCTGGCATTGACCCTGGCCATGGCCCTGAGCCTGGCTACCCCCGCCCTGGCGGTGGGGGAAGCAGACCTGCTTCTGCCTGAGAGCGAAAATGACTATTTGTTCACCACGACGCAGGCGGAGGAACCCAATCCCTACGCCGCCTTTGTGGAGCAGTTCTATGTCCAGTACACCCAGGAGCATCCCGAGGAGCAGGCCGCNTNTGACCCCCACGCCTGGTGGCAGGAGAACATAGGCGAGTACTGGGACAGCGAGACGGAGTACATCGACCACATTGGTGGAGTGGGGCGAGTGGGACAGCGCCGACCAGTTCGGCCAAATGATGTGGCAGTACTACCTGAGCGATCAGGCGACCGAGGCCTGGCGCGCCCAGGAGGTGGANGCCTANCGCGCCGCCCACCCCGGCNAGCTGGAAGCGCTGACCCTGGAGCAGCTGCTGGCCTGGCAGGGCTATACCGAGACCCTCACTCCCATTATGCAGTTCATTCAGGATTCGTATTACGACTTTGAGGATGAGAGCCAGGCTCTGCCCTACCTGCTGTGGGACTATGTGTCTGACCGCAATTACACGCTCACGAACCACGAGGAATTCCTGACCTANCAGGCCCAGTACCCCGACCGGTGGGCGGAATTCGACGCCGACGCTTTCTTTGAGGAGGAGCATGGCTCTTGGAGCAGACAGAGCAAGGCGGAGTACATGGACTACCGCCACCTCTTCACCGAGGAGGAGTTCACCGAGGTCATGTNCGTGGAGTATGTGGACTACAACCACTGGGAGTGGGATTGGGACGACACGGACTACGACTATGACAATGACTGGGACTATGACTACGGCTGGAACAGCGGCAAGCCCCTGCGCCTGGTGGTCAACGGCCAGGTGATGGAAGACGCCGTCATCTCCGCCGAGGACGGCTGGTCTTACATCGCCCCCGCCACCGTCAACGCCATTCTGGACAGCCACTATGTGGACGAGGGGGAGCTGATGCCCCTGCGCGCCACCATGGAGTCCGAGGGCTGGGACGTGGGCTGGAACGAGTATGAAAACGCCATCTTCCTGGTGGATACCGCCGCCNCCAAGGCCCGCATCAGCGAGAGCNTCANCGCCCNGGACGAGATCGTGGCCTGGGCCATGGAGCATACCGNTGTGGAGAGCGGGAAGAGCTACAAGACCACCGAGACCCTGGACGTCACCCTCACCACCCTCAACAGCCTGGACGGGGACACCGACTATAAGCTCCAGGTGACCCTGGACATGCTCCAAAAGGACAACACCCTGGAGCTGACGGTGAAGGTCAACGCCNCCGACGTGCTGGAGCTCCTGGGCGACGATATTCTGGAGCTGGCAGCCGGCGAGCTTCCCCAGCTCAGCCTCAGCGACCTGCCCACCCTGATGAAGGGCCTGGAATTCAACGCCATCGCCGACCTGGACGCGGGCAATTTCTACTGGAACGTGCCCGTGCTGGCGGCCTTTGACGATACCGTGACCGCCGACACCTGGTACGGCGCCAGCCTGGGCATGGGCCTGGACGAGATGCTCCAGACCAGCCTGGGCATGGACAGCGNGGCGCTGNTAAGCAACCTGTNCGGCCTTATGGCGGACTACATCTATGAAGAGCAGCTTCTCTCCGACAGCGCCCGGTGGTGGTCTTCCCCCGAGGTGGCCTGGGAGGAATTTGACGTGATGGTCTCCACCCTGAACGCCGTCATGGGCCCCGACCGGGTGAAGCGCTCCGGCGGCGCCCTGACCTGGAAGGTGGATACCAAGACCATAAACGACCTGTTCGCCCAGATAAGCGGGGAGGATCTGGCTCCCTTCAAGAGCTATGAGCTCTCCTACGTCATGCGCGACAACGGCACCTTCACCGCCGACATGGATCTGCGCCCCGACTTCCAGGCCATGATGAAAAACGCCTTTGACAGCTACTATGACCCCTATTTCTCCTACAGCCTGATGGGCATCCTCTCCGGCCGGCTGCTGAATCTCTTCGACTTCCAGATCACCGCCCACAGCAGCGGCAGTATGGACAAGGCCGCAGGCACCATGGAGTACCACCAGAAAAACGCCTTTAAGCTGAAGCTGGACACCGAGATGACCCGTACCGAGGTGAAGGACGGCCCCGCTCTGACGCCGCCTGAGGACGCCAAGGTCATCATGCTCACAGACATGGCAGGCACCCTGCCCGCCGCGCGCCTGCTCTAAGGCCCCGCGCCCCGGAGAGAGGAGATCACCTATGCAGAGAAAAAGTCTCTCCCTCCTTCTGGCCCTGCTTTTGACATTCTCTCCGCTCCCCGNNGCGCAANCGGCGGGGGCGGACTTTTCCGACGTGGCGCCCGGGGACTGGTTCGCCCCCTACGTGGACGTCTGCGTGGAGGAGGGGCTGATGAACGGCGTGGGGGACGGCTGCTTTGCCCCGGATCGGGCGCTGTCCCTGGCTGAGTGCGTGGTGCTNGCCGCCCGGCTCAAGGCCCGGATAAACAATACGCAGATCCCCCACCTGCCNGAGGTGCTNGCGGACATCGTCACCTTCTCCCAGGATGGGACTGTACTGGGGAACTGGCGTGATGTGGAGCTCTTTGGAACAAGGGACAGCGACTTCAGCCGTCTGCTGTTTACCTTTCACAGCGACGTTTGGGAGCGCATTGATCCAGAAAAGCCCCTGACCATGACCCTGGACGCGGCCTGGATGGACTGGTCGAATTTTGATATGGAGCCCGACGGCCCCATCGTCTATCAGGGCGTTTATGATCCGGAGGCGGAGGGGTACCTGTTTGACGGCGGGGAGGATTTTGACGGCGACCTCTTCGAGGCCCTTACCTGCGTTATTGACCCGTTTCTCAACTACGCAGAGGAGACGATCCTGCCGGAGCGGTCTNAGCTGTGGTTCNTNGACGAAGTGTGCNATGTTTTGGAATTCCTCACAGACGACCTTTGGGCCGAGCACGGAGACGCCCTTCTGGCCCAATACCCGGAGGAATATCTCGACGCCCATGTGGCGGAGATCTTTGCGGCCCCCACGGCCTGGCGGCTGGATCTTGCCCAGGTCATAGGCCAGATGGCGGGAGAGCTGGAGCCGGTGGAAGGGGCCGCTCTGCCCCCGGACATCAAAGACCCCTGGGTGGAAAAACTGTATGCTGCCGGCGTCCTGAACGGCCCGGACGGCACGGGAGCCTTTTACGGGCACACCCCCCTCACCCGGGCCGAGGCCGCCGCCATCCTNGCCCGCATCCTGCGCCCCGAGCTGCGGCTGGGAGCTTGACTGACAATATAATTTTGAATAGCCCTCTAAAACAGGCGCAAAAAAAGACTCAGAAGACAAGGACTGATACCCATGCCTAAAAAGAAGGCCCCGGAGGCCGTCAAACACCGCAGCGCCGACCCTAATGTGATGGGTCTGCGGGCCGAGGTGCTGGAGCAGCCCATCACCCAGACCCTGGAGATCAACTACATGCCCTACGCCATGAGCGTTATCATCTCCCGGGCCATTCCGGAGATCGACGGCTTCAAGCCCAGCCACCGGAAGCTACTCTACACCATGTACACCATGAAGCTGCTCACCGGTGGGCGCACCAAGTCGGCCAACATCGTGGGCCAGACCATGAAGCTCAACCCCCACGGCGACGCCGCCATCTATGACACCATGGTGCGCCTGAGCCGGGGCNACGGCGCCCTTCTGCACCCCTTCGTGGACTCCAAGGGCAACTTCGGCAAGGTCTACTCCCGGGACATGGCCTGGGCCGCCAGCCGGTACACCGAGGCCAAGCTGGACGGCATCTGCCAGGAGCTGTTCCGGGACATCGACCAGGACACGGTGGACTTCGTGCCCAACTACGACGGCACCCTCCAGGAGCCCACCCTATTGCCCACCACCTTCCCCAATGTGCTGGTCAGCGCCAACCAGGGCATTGCCGTGGGCATGGCCTCCAACCTGTGCGGCTTTAACCTGGAGGAGGTCTGCCAGGCCGCCATCGCCTACATGAAGGATCCCCGGTGCGACCTGCTGTCCATTCTAAAGGCCCCCGACTTCCCCACCGGCGGACAGCTGCTCTACGACGGGGCCGCTATGTCGGAGATCTACGAGACGGGCCGGGGCTCCTTCCAGGTGCGCTCCAAGTGGCGGTATGTGAAGGAGGAGGGNGTCATCGAGATCTACGAGATCCCCTACACCACCACTGCCGAGGCCATCATGGACAAGGTCACCGAGCTTGTCAAGGCGGGCAAGCTCAAGGAGATCTCCGACATGCGGGACGAGACCGACCTGAGCGGTNTGAAGCTGANCATCGACCTGAAGCNGGGCACCGATCCGGACAAGCTGATGCAGAAGCTGTTCAAATCCACCCCCCTTCAGGACTCCTTCTCCTGCAACTTCAATATCCTCATCGCCGGTATGCCCCGTGTGATGGGTGTGCGGGAAATTTTGGAGGAGTGGACGGCCTGGCGTATCGAAGGGGTGCGCCGGCGGACATACTTTGTCCAGAAGAAGAAAAAGGATAAGCTCCATCTTCTGAAGGGTCTGAAAAAGATCCTGCTGGACATCGACAAGGCCATCAAGATCATTCGGGACACCGAACTGGACGCCGAGGTCATCCCCAACCTGATGATCGGCTTCGGCATCGACCAGACCCAGGCCGAGTATGTGTCGGACATCCGCCTGCGCAACATCAACAAGGAATATATCCTCAAGCGGGTGGAGGAGACCGAGGAGCTGGAAAAGGAGATCGCCGAGCTCCAGGCCGTTCTGGACGACCCCAACAAGGTCAAGGGCATCATCTCCGGGGAGCTCAAAGAGGTCATGGCCAGGTACCCCTCCCCCCGGCGCACCGAGATCGTCTACGAGTATCAGACCGCCGCCGCGGAGGACACCGAGGAGGACGTGCCCGACTACCCGGTGCACGTGTTCCTGTCCAGGGAGGGATACCTGAAGAAGATCACCCCCGCCTCCCTGCGCATGTCCAGCGAGCAGAAGTACAAGGAGGGAGACCGGGAGTACCTGCGCTGGGACGCCTCCAACCGGGACGAGCTGCTGGTATTCACCGACCGCCAGCAGTGCTACAAGACCCGCCTTGCCGACTTTGACGACAGCAAGGCAAGCGTCTTGGGGGACTATCTGCCCACCAAGCTGGGCATGGATCCCGGAGAGAACGCGGTGTGGGCCTGCGTCACCGGCGACTACGCCGGGCACCTGCTGTTCTTCTTCGAAAACGGCAAGTGTGCCCGGGTGGAGCTTGCCGCCTATCAGACCCAGACCCGGCGCAAGCGGCTGACCGGGGCCTATTCCGACAAATCCCCCCTGGCTGCGGCCTGGCACCTGNAGGAGGACTTGGAGATGGCCCTCATCTCCAGCGAGGGCCGGTGCGTTATCTTCCACACCGCCGTCCTCGCCCCCAAGACCACCCGAAATACCCAGGNCGTCAACGTAATGACCCTGAAACCCAAATACCGTTTGGAGCACGCCGTGCCTCTCACCTCCACCTCCATTCAGAACCAGGNCCGCTACCGGGCCCGCTCCCTGCCCGTGGCGGGAGNTCTTTTGAAGCCGGAGGANCNGGGTGAGACCCAAATGTCTCTTTTGGAGGAACCGTAAATGAAACGTACACCCAAAGTGCTGGTCAAAAATTACCTTTTTATCCTGCTGGGGTCTTTTCTCTACGCCCTGGCCTTTGACTGGTGCTTTGTGCCCAACGGCATCGCCTTCGGCGGGGTGACGGGTATCGCCCAGATCGTCAACTTTCTCATCCCCGTAGTTCCCATCGGCACGCTGGTGCTCTGCTTCAACGTGCCCATCTTTCTGGTGGGCTGGCGGGTGCTGGGGGGCCACCTGCTGGTGTCCTCCCTGACGGCCACCGCCCTCACCTCCCTATTCCTCGACGGCATCGCCGCGGTCTACACCTTTCCGCCCATGGCGGAGCCTCTGCTGGGGTGCATCTTCGGCGGGGCGGTACTGGGCCTGTCTCTGGGGCTCANCTTCCAGCAGGGGGCCACCACCGGCGGCACCGACATCCTGGCCCGGCTGGCCCAGTCCAAAATGGCCTGGCTGCCGGTGGGGAAGGTGCTCATGGTCATCGACCTGACGGTCATTTTGCTGGTGGCCGTCGTCTTCCATAGCCTGGAAAGCGCCCTGTACGGCATCGTGGCCCTCTACGTATCCACCCTGGTCATGGACTGGGTGCTCTACGGCATGGACAACGCCAAGGTGGCCTATATCATCTCCGACAAGCCCGAGGTCATCGCCCGGGTCATCATGGACGACCTGGACCGGACGGTGACCTACCTTCAGGGGGAGGGAGGCTATCTGGGCCAGCCCAAGCGGGTGATNCNCTGCGCCTTCAAGCAGCGGGAGATCGTGACCATTAAGGAGACGGTGCGCCAGGCCGATCCCGCCGCGTTCATGATCGTCACCCCCGCCCACGAGGTGCTGGGCGAGGGCTTCGGCAGCTATCACCAGGACGTTTAGAAAGGAGTCTTTCCCGTGCCCAATCTGGACAAGCTCACGGAANNTTTAACGAAAAACGGTTTTGTCGTGACCCGCTTCGCCACCNCCACGGAGGCCGCGGCCTACATAGACGCCCACATTGACGGCAAGANCGTGGGCTTCGGCGGTTCGNNGACCCTGCAGGACATGGGGCTCTACGACCTGCTCTCCGCCCACAACACCGTCCACTGGCACTGGGGCGCCCTCCGGCNGCCCGACACCCAGGAGAAGGCCGCNGNGGCCCAGGTCTACCTCACCTCGGTCAACGGCCTTGCGGNNACGGGGGAGANCATNAACATCGACGNCNACGGCNACCGGGTGGCCGCCACCNTCTGCGGCCATGAGGAGGTCTGGTTCATCGTGGGGGTGAACAAGATCGCCCCTGACCTTGCAAAGGCCCTGTGGCGGGCCCGGAACATCGCAGGGCCCAAGAACGCCCAGCGGCTGGGGAAAAAGACCCCCTGCGCCGCCAAGGGCGACCGGTGCTACGACTGCGACAGCCCGGAGCGCATCTGCCGGGTCATCTCCACCCACCTGCGCAAGCCCACCTCCATCCCCACGGCCCATGTGGTGCTCATCGAAGAGGAGATCGGGTACTGAGCGCACATAGGGCTTCACACGGAAAACGGGGAGGCGATCACTTGAAAAAAGGTCTTCTGGCCCTCATATTGGCCGCCTGCCTTCCGCTCACCGGCTGCTCGGCCATGCTGGAGCGCTCCTATGAGGCCGGACAGCGTCACGAGGAGAAGCCGGTGACCGCCGAGGGCTCCTCCGGCCTCCGGGTGGAGAACTACCGGGAGCTGGTCTCCGCCGTACTGTACCTTGTGTCCCAGGGGCAGGAGGAGGGGATCATCCAGCTCTACGACTACGATGGCGAGGTGGAGAGCGACCTGACCCGGGCCTGCCTGGAGGTGGCCACGGAGGATCCCCTGGGGGCCTACTGCGTGGACTACATCAAGCATNAATCCAGCCGGGTGGTCTCCTACTACCAGGCCAAGCTCTCCATCAGCTACCGCCGCACCCAGGAGGAGATCCGCTCCATGGTGAACGTCACCGGCTCCGGCGCCATCCGCGCCGAGCTCCAGGAGGCCCTGACCAACTTCAGCGATCAGGTGGTACTCCGGGTGGCTTACTTCGCCGAGGATGAGGCATCCATTCTCGCTCTGGCGCGCCAGGCCTACTACGACACCCCCGCCGCCGCCCTGGGAATGCCCCAGGTGGAGATCGGGCTCTACCCCGACAGCGNCCGGGAGCGGGTGGTGGAGATCCTGCTCACCTATTCCGAAGGCGCGGAGGAGCTGCGCCGGAAGAGCGCGCGGCTGGCCGCCGCNGGGGCCGAGTTCGTCTACCCCTGGGACATGGATCGGGAGGCCGCCGTGCGCCAGGCGGCGGCGGAGGTCTGTTATCACAGCGGATACGATCCCCAGGGCGGCGTTACGGCTTACGCCGCCTTAGTGGAGGGCGCCGCCAACGACGAGGGGCTGGCTCTGGCCTATTCCCTGGTGTGCCGGGAGCTGGAACGGGTGACCTGCGAGATCGTGGAGGGCGCCTGGCAGGGGGAGCCCCATTTTTGGAACGAGGTGCGCTTTTCCCAGGGGGAGCCCCTATNTCTGGACTTGAGCCGCTTCACCGAGCTGTCCTCCACCCTCTACACCGCCGAGGAGATGACCCAGATGGGCTACCGCTGGCCCGGCGGCCCGGCGNAGGAGTCCCCGNAGGAGTCCCCGNAGGCCAGCNAGAACACACTTTGAGTCCGGATCATGACAAAAGCCGGCGCCCTGCAAGGCGCCGGCTCTTTTTCCAAAAATGCCGTCCCAGCTTATTTTCACCCCAATAATATGATATTTTCCTTTACAACGGGAAAAATTTGTGGTATATTTCTTGGGCACGCAAACGTCCGGCGGCTTAGAAATGGGAGACGGCCTCTGCATCAGGGGCGTTCACCGGCCTATTTCCCAGCTGTTCGGAAAAAATTTGAAAGGTGGAAACAGCCATGATCCGTAAGGACGAAAAGACGGCCGTTATCGCGGCCAACCGCACCCACGAGACCGACACCGGCTCCCCCGAGGTGCAGATCGCCATTCTTACCACCCGCATCAACGAGCTCACCGAGCATCTGNGGGTGCACATCCACGACAACCACAGNCGCCGGGGCCTGTACAAGATGATCGGCAAGCGCCGCAAGCTGCTGGACTATCTGATGCGCAAGGACATCGAGCGTTACCGCGCCATCATCGCGAAGCTGGGCATCCGTAAGTAAGAAGCATAGGCCAGGGCAGCGCGGGAAGTCCCCGCTGCCCTGGTTTCTGTTTTTTATCTGCTGCAAAATCATCCCCCCGTCCCCCCTGCATTTAGCAATTGAACAAGGATCCCGGCGGCTGCCGGGGCTTTTGTTCAAGTGCTAAACCAGGTCTTGGCGGGGGAGAAAACAAAGGAGGACAAAATCATGTCGACTATCATCACCCGCAAGCAGTTCCCCAACGAGCGCACTTACGAGATGGATCTGTGCGGCCGTCCCCTGAAGATCAATGTGGGCAAGGTCGCCGAGCTGGCTTCCGCCTCCGCCATGGTCACCTATGGCGAGACCACCGTTATGGTGGCGGTCACCGCCTCCCCCCGTCCCCGGGACGGCATCGACTTCTTCCCTCTCAGCGTGGACTTTGAGGAGAAGCTCTACGCCGTGGGCCGCATCCCCGGCAGCTTTATGCGCCGGGAGGGCCAGCCCTCCCTCCCCGCCGTGCTGGCAAGCCGGGTCATTGACCGCTCCATCCGGCCCCTGTTCCCCTACGACTTCCGCAATGACGTGGTGTGTACCTGCACCGTCATGAGCCTGGACCGGGACTGCTCGCCCGAGGTCACCGCCATGATCGGCGTGTCCGCTTGTCTGGCCATCTCCAACATCCCCTGGGCGGGCCCCATCGGCTGCCTGGAGATGGGCTACGTGGACGGGAAGATCGTCTATAACCCCAACCAGGCCGAGAAGCACGAGTCCAAGCTGGATCTCACCGTGGCCGCCACTGCTCAGAAGGTCATCATGATCGAGGCGGGAGCCAAGGAGCTGCCCGACGACATCATGTACGACGCCATCGTCAAGGCCCANGAGGAGATCCAGANGCAGGTGGCTCTCATCAACCGGATGGTCTCCGAGANCGGCAAGGAGNAGATNACCTACNACCACGCCGCCATTGACCAGGAGCTGTTTGACAAGATCACCGCCGACTTCATGGACGAGGCCCGCGCCGCCATGGACACCGACGACAAGAACATCCGGGAAGAGCGCTGGAACGCCATGATCGAGAAGTGGCACGAGAANTATCTGGACGAGCACCCCGACATGGATCAGTTCCTGGAGGAGATCACCTACAAGTTCCAGAAGAAGATCGTCAAGGCCTGGCTCCTGGAGGGTCACCGGGTGGACGGCCGGCAGAAAAACGAGATCCGGCCCCTCTCCGCCGAGGTGGGCGTGCTGCCCCGGGTCCACGGCTCCGGCCTCTTTACCCGGGGCCAGACCCAGGTTCTTTCCGTCTGCACCCTGAACACCCTCACCGCCTGCCAGAAGCTGGACACCATCTGGGAGGAGGAGACCCGGCGGTACATGCACCACTACAACTTCCCCGCCTACTCCACCGGCGAGGCCCGTGCCTCCCGTTCCACCAACCGCCGGGAGAAGGGCCACGGCGCCCTGGCTGAGCGGGCTTTGGAGCCTGTCATCCCCAGNGTGGAGGAGTTCCCCTACGCCATCCGTGTTGTCTCCGAGGTGCTCTCCTCCAACGGCTCCACCTCTCAGGGCTCCATCTGCGGCTCCACGTTGGCCCTCATGGACGCCGGCGTGCCCATCTCCGCCCCCGTGGCCGGTATCTCCTGCGGCCTGATCCAGGACGACGACGGCGGCTTTACCACCTTCATCGACATCCAGGGCGTGGAGGATTTCCACGGCGAGATGGACTTCAAGGTGGCGGGCACCAAGGCGGGCATCACCGCCATCCAGATGGACATTAAGAACGACGGCCTTTCCCACGCCATCATCAAGGAGGCCCTGGACATCACCCGTGACGCCCGGTACGCCATCCTGGACGAGATCATGCTCCCCTGCATCGCCAAGCCCCGCGCCGAGTTGTCCAAGTACGCCCCCAAGATGATCTCCATGAAGATCGACGTGGACAAGATCCGGGAGGTCATCGGCAAGGGCGGCAGCGTGATCCAGAAAATCACCGCCGAGTCCGGCGCCCANGTGGACATCGAGGAGGACGGCACCATCCACATCGCCTCCCCCGACGCCGAGTGCTGCGAGAAGGCCAAGAAGATGATCGAGACCATCGTCTTCGTCCCCGAGGTGGGCGCCCTCTACTACGGCAAGGTGGTTCGCATCATGCCCTTCGGCGCCTTCGTGGAGCTGGCCCCCGGCAAGGACGGCATGGTTCACATCTCCAAGCTCTCCGAGCGCCGGGTGGAGAAGTGTGAGGACGTGGTGAACATCGGCGATATGATCTGGGTGAAGGTCACCGAGATCGACGAAAAGGGCCGGGTGAACCTGTCCTACCGGGACGCTCTGCGGGAGATGAAGGACAACCCCGGGCTGAAGAAATGAGACCGGTTTTCCCCGGACAGAAAAATTTTTCAAAAATTTTTTCCGAAAGGCCGCCTGACCGGCGGCCTTTTTCTTGTGAAAATATGTTAAAAAAATAACAAAACGTACTTTTTTGTCCATTTTGTTGTTAAAAAAATAATTAACC
>CAJMXB010000018.1 GCA_905219705.1 Oscillospiraceae bacterium
GGTATGGGGGTGGGCGGCACCATGCTGGAGGCCAAGTCCCGGGCCAACATGGCCCTTAACACCGCGCAGCGAGACCGCCGCAGCGGCTCCTATCTGGTGGAGGACGACATGTTGGTGACGGAGGTCTCCTCCCTCTCTTCGGAGGAGAGCAGCCGCAGTCCCTTCTTCGCCCGGCAGATGAAGGTCAGCGCCGGCACTCTGGCCCGGCTGGCCTTCATCCTGAACCGGGACGGAAACGTGACCACCTCCGAGGAGCTGTCCCAAAAGCTGGGCATCACCTCCCGTAGCGTCAACCGCATCATCGTCCAGCTGGAGGAGGCAGGCTACGTGGCCACGGTGGATAAGCGTTCCGCCGGCAAGGGCCGCCCTGCCCGGGTGATGAAGATCACCCTTCCCGACACGGTTTCTCCTGCACGCGAATGATGCAGGCGGCAGCCNAAAGGGTACGCTGGAACAGGGATTCCACCACCGCGTATTCCCGCTCGGTGTGGTTGAAGGCGCCCCGGACGCCCATGGCGCAGACCGTGGGCACCCCCTCGTTCACCGAGATGGCGGAATCGGAGGCTCCGCTGACCTCAAAGGGATGGACGGGGCCATAGCCGATCTCCCGGGCAGTCTCCTCCACCAGCTCGTAGAGCTTTTGAACGCCCTGCGTATGCTCCATGGGGTCAAATACGCCCCCCACCCGCATCGTCGCGGTGGTGTCCGGAACGGTGGAAGGGGCCTCCATGATCCGGCGGCAATCCCCCAGCAGCTCCTCCTTTATGGCAATGGTGGGGAACCGGAGGGAGGCGGTGATGGTGCAGCTGTCCGGCACCGTATTGGAGCTTTCACCGCCGGTGATAAGCCCGCAGTTGAGCAGCTTGCTCCTGGGAAGATCGTTGANAGCTTCCAGNGCGANGATCCGGTGGGACGCCTCCAGGATCGCCGAGCGGCCCTTCTCCGGCTCGATGCCCGAGTGGGCTGAAACGCCGGCAATGTGAAAGTTGACGATGGCGGCGCCCCGGCGGCCCACCACAATGCCGTCATCCAGATAGCCCGTTNCAAAATTGAAAGCGGCGGCGCAGCCCCGGGCCTCCCGGGCCATGACCGCCTTGGCGTCGGAGTTCTTGTGGGCGGTCTCCTCGTCCCCGGCAAAGAGGAAGCGGACGTTTCGCCCTGCCCAGCCGACGCTTTGAAGGGCCTTCACCGCGTACAGGGCACTGACCAGCCCCGCCTTCATATCCAGAACGCCTGGGCCGTGGGCGGTGCCGTCGGGATCGATGCGGAAAGGAATCTTCGTGGCGGCTCCCGGCTGGAAGACGGTGTCCATATGGCCGATGAGCAGGACGGGGGCCTCCTCGCNGCCATTGTCCCAGTCCGCCACCAGCACCTGGGAGCCGTCCTCCATGGGCACAGGCCGGGTATGTACCCGCATGGCCTCCAGCTCGGCACAGAGACGGCGGCACACCGCTCCAACGCCCTCCTTTTGGGCCGGGCCGCTCTCGGTGTTCACCAAGTCCCGCCACAGATCCAGCATCTCCTGGCGGTGGGCGTCAATATAGCGGCGAATGGCGTCAATATGTTCCATGTTTGCTCACACTCTCTTTCTCAGATCCTTGCGATGCAGGCGGCCGCCAGCGCGGTACGGGTAAAGAGGCTCTCCATCTGGGCATATTCCTTTTCCGTGTGGTTGAACTCGCCCTTCACGCCCATGGCGCAGACAGTGGGCACNCCCGCCACCACAGCCACGGAGNNATCGGACACGCCGCCCACCTCGAAGGGATGAACCTCTCCGTAACCCATGTCGCGGGCGGTCTCCTCCACCAGCTCATAGAGCTTCTGGACGCCTTCGGTGCGCTCCATGGGATCCATGACCATCTCCACCCGCATGGTGGTCTTGGTTCCCTCAATGTNCACCGTGTCGGCAATGGCCTTGCAGTCGGCCATCAACTCTTCCTTGATGGCCACCGTGGGGAAACGAAGGNCGCAGNGAATGGAACAGGCGCCGGGGATGGTGTTCTCTCCAATGCCGCCGGAGACAAGGCCGCAGTTGATGAGCTTGCCCCGCGGAATGTCATTGAGGGCCTGGNTGGCCAGGATCTTGNGGGCCGCCTCGGCAATTGCAGAGCGGCCCTTCTCCGGGGCGATGCCGGAATGGGCGGCCACACCCTCGATGTCAAAGACCACGACGCTGCCGCCCTTGCGGCCCACCACAACGCCGTCGTCGGGATAGCCGGTCTCAAAGTTGAACGCGGCACAGCCTCCGGCCATGATCTGGGCCATGACCTCCTGGGCGTTGGAGTTCTGGTGGAGGGTCTCCTCGTCGCCGGCCAGAACGAACATGATGGGGTGCTTATTGTACCCCACCGACTGGAGGGCCTTCACCGCGTAGAGGGCCACCACCACGCCCCCCTTCATATCCAGGCAGCCGGGGCCGTGAACCTTGCCCTCAGCGTCGATGCGGAAGGGGTTCTCGGTGGCGGCGCCGGGCTTGAAGACCGTGTCCATATGGCCGATGAGCAGGATGGGGGGCAGCTGGCTGCCGTTGTCCCACTGGGCCACCAGAATGTCGCCCACCTTTTCCATGGGGATGGTCTGCACAGACAGTCCGCAGGCGAGCATCTCCTTGCGCAGCAAGGCGTTTACCGCATCCACGCCCTCCTTCTGGGCGGGGCCGCTCTCCGTGTTTACCAGATCCCGCCACAGATCCAGCATCTCCTGGCGGTGGGTGTCAATATAGCTGTGAATCTGCTGATAAAACTGTTCCATTATGATCCTCTCCATTCTGCTTTTTGGGGTTATATTGGCTTCATCGTAGCAAGATTACCTTTTTTTGTCAAGTATTCCCACCGCCGAAATTTGGGTAAAAAGCAGCCCAAACCGCACAAATTGTGTGTGGTTTGGGCTGTTTTTTGATCNTTATTTAAAGGCAGGCGCGGAACAGAGAGACGGTTCTTGCGTCTTGCCAAAAAGAACCGCCCCGTCCTCTATCCACTCTTCCCGCCCGTTTATTTCCCCGGCTGGGCGGGGACCTCCGGCAGAGTCTCTATCTGAAAATACTCCTGAAGGAAGGTCCTGTCGCCGGGCTTATATTCCCAGATCCTCCCCGACTCGGAAAAGGTCCGCATATTGGAATAGCACCCCAGGGCATTATAGAGCATCTGGGCGGCATTCTCTCTGGAGATCGGGGCGTTCATATCCACCGCCTCAAGTTCCTCGTACAGGTCGGGGACGGTATGGCGGACCAGCGCGTCGACATGGCTGGCCCAGGCGNTCCCCGTCAATTGGTANACCGCCGGGTCGTAGCCCAGCATGCCCAGGCACAGCTTGGCAAACTGGATACCGGTGACCTCCCCGTCGGGGTCAAAGCTACCGTCCCCGCCCCCATCGAGAATGTTGAACATGGAGCCAAAGTTGATATACCCCTCGGCCCAGTGTCCGTGGATGTCGGAAAAGAGGGGCACCGGGTCGGCGGGAATGTCAGGCTCCCTGCCGCCGGTACTCATCAGAACGATCATCTTGGCGGCCTCGGCCCGGTTCACGNTACCGCCGGGGTCAAAGCATCCGTTTTCCTTGCCTGAAATGACGCCCAGCCCGCACAGGGTACTCACTGCGTCCCAATTGGTAATGCTCACCGGATCGGTAAACCGGGTCGGATCGACGGCCACGATCTCCCCGGGCCGGATGGCCGGCGTCTCCACCTCCCCCACGCTGGGGGCAGGATAGAAAAACACGTCCGNGGTGGCGCAGGACACCAGCGCCTCACAGTTCGCGNANACATCCTCCAGGCTCAAAAACCNGGAGGTCGTATCCTTGGGTTTTGAGATAANCGTCTCCTTGACGATCCGCCATTTCGCGTCGGGGGACTTTTTCCAAAAAGCGCCTACGACGGGGGAGTTGGAGGTAATGGCGTTCAGCGGCAAATAAGGCTCTATGTCGTCGGACAGGAGGCGGCCGGCGTAGGCTGATATCGCATCCAGATACCACGTCATATCAGGCGGTTCCGGCAGACTTTGTATCGCCTGAACTGACGCCCGGATCTGCCCCATGTATTCCACGAATTCCTCGTCGGAGTCAAGGGCATAATTCTTCTCCAGCAGCATGCGCACATCGTCCAGGTGGCCGCGCAGGGCGGTGACGTATGTGCCAATGGCCTCCAGTGCGTCCGGGTCATAGACATCCACGGTGTTCCACTGCTCCAGCCACAGGGCCTTTAACCCCAGCAGCTGGGCCGCGCCGCTGACAGGAAGGTAGATACACTCACGGAACAGGAGGGGACACAGCGGCGTTCCCCCGTCGGAGACAAAGGTCTTGATCTGGCCATCAACGGTGACGGTGACATCCGGGCACAGGAGCACATCGATCCCGTTTTTCATGTCNAGCTGATATTGCTCGNCCCCCTCCGGCCGCTTCANATCCAAGCGGTCAAAATCAAGATCCTTGGACCGGTAGTAAACGGGCTCCGCCGCGTTGGAGGTGATCGTCACCGCGTTTGTATCGGCNTCCCACCGGGCGTCCGCCCCCATCCAAAGTCCCACCGTCGCCAGGGGGATATATACCATGTTCTCATAGGCAATGGCTTCCCGCCGTCCCTGCTGGTCATCCACAAAGCCCGCCTGCGTCCCCTTGACAATGACCCACCAAGGGGAACGGATGTCGGCGTGAACCGTCTGCTCCCCCGCGGCGAATGCCGGCGTCCAGCAACAGGCCAGCGCGGCACAGAGACAGGCAGACAAAAATCTGTATATCCGTTTCATCGTTGACCCTCCCTATTATATTTTGTAGGACAGGAGAGGACAGAGGGACGGTCCCTCTATCTGCTCATACGCTTCTCCGCCAAAGCGGAGGGAACCAGCGTGACACACAGAGCTATCGCTGCCAGTACGGAACAAATGCGTTTCATTGGACTTCACCCCTGAAATATTAGAATGTGCCGCCGGACAAAAGGACTGTCCCCATGTCTGCTCACCTCTGTACTCTATTTGCGCCGGATTTTTTTATAAATTAAGTAAACTGCTATCGCTACCGCAGCACAAAAAAGCGGCAGCACGACCGTCAATGTATCCATTAGTTCCAAGATACCGTTACGATTCCATCATCAGAAACCGTCGTATTAACAACCCCTGTAGATGTAAAGAGCAAATCTGTAATTAGCGTATACTGTACGCTCGCATTAATTTCAGCCGGAAAACTTGCAGTTGATATCGACCGAGCAATTTTTAAGGACGGATTTGAAGTAGAATAGCCAATTGCGCTATAACGATGATCCCTCGCATTGGACACTTTCCAGTGTGAACCCGACTTTTCCAAATCATATTTATAGCTCATACTAAGAATAGGACTATTATAATACGAAGTCCATACGCCTTCTGAGGCTGGATCTGATTTGCTTCCCGAACGCGTTTGCGCTGCCGGTTCATACCGCACCCCAATTGTTACTTCTTGACCATTTTCAAGAAAAGTCTTGCTATAGTGATATGGCATCGACATATCAATTTCATTAGCACTAACAGATAGTTCGGATGCAACAGTCGAAGAGGAATTCACATCCACCGCAACCGCCGGGACTGCCAGGCCCATACACATGGCCAGGGCCAGGAGCATGCTTACCAAACGTTTCTTCATTATGATACACTCCTTTTCTTTCTTTTGTCAAATCTTTGTGACCGAAACTTAGTAGCTCACGAACCCGGACACTTCGATCTCCGACGAAGAATTGTTGCGGACTGCCAGGGTATACTGGCCGCGCTTTTCGATCTCGATGCCCTGATTGACGCTTCCGTTTGTCGCGGTCACAAAGTGGAAGACATTATCAGAATCGATCAGACCAAAATCCACGCTGGCCGAGGAGGGGGCATAGCTTGCGTTGATGGTCACCACTTCTCCCGCATCCAGGGAAAAGCTGCTGTTGGCTCTTCTCAATTTGTTTGCGGAAACGGTCATGCTGAATTTCCCGGATGCCCGCTGCATGTCGATGGAGAAGGCGGCGGGCTCCGCCTGTGTGTTTGCCGCTGTCACAGGAAGGCAAAAACAATTTACCATGACGGCACAAGCCAACGCAACGCCCAAAGCTCTCTTCAGTTTCATATTCTCACCCCCTTTCCCCAGTTCTTACCAGCCTTCGATAGAAAACTCCTCTTCCTCTTCCTGGGGCAGTACCTCCTGCTGTTCCAAATCGCTGATGGGTCTGGGGCTCTCCTCATTTTTGACCGGCCCGCCGGTATGCTTCACAAATAAAAACACGATAGAAAGGAGCACGATCACGCCGAGAAAAATCGCAGCCGCCGTTTTCCGGCGCCCTGCGCGGCCTCTTTTGATCTCTTCAGTTCTTGCGCTTCCTTCTGCCTCTGTCTCCGACGCAGAGTCACTCAGTAAGTAATCAAGCGTAACGTGATATAGCTCGCTCAGATACTTTAAATTTTCAGTAGAAGGGACCGCCTCGCCCTTTTCCCATCGAGAGACGGCTTGCCGGGAGACGTCCATTTTCTCCGCTAACTGCAATTGCGTCAGTCCGTTTTGTCTGCGCAGGGAAACAAGCCTTTCTGCCAAATTCATCCTTTTCATCTCCGATTTTAGTTTGATTGCCGCAAAAAATAAACCGCTTTCGGTTTACATTCGCGCAATTTTTAGTTGCGCGGGGCTTTTTGCACAAATTTTTGATAGGTCGATTCATTCACTGTATCACACAGCGGACACTTTGTCAAAATTTGAACAATGATTCTTTTACCCATCCAAACATACAAGGAGAGCCTGCCGTAAGGCAGGCTCTCCTTGTTTTAATATCCTTTATTCCTCCGCCAGGCGCCAGCGCAGGCCGGAGTACCGCCTGGACTGGCGGTTGTTGGCGGTCATCCGGGCGACGACCTCCTCCTCGCCCACGATCACCAGCAGCTCTCTGGCCCGGGTGATGGCGGTATAGAGCACGCCCCGGATGAGCAGCCGGGGGGCGGTATCCAGCGCAGTGAGCACCACCGCCCGGTACTCGCTGCCCTGGGACTTGTGCACGGTCATCGCGTAGNCGGGCTCCAGCTCTCCCAGCATATCGGGGGAGTACTCCACGATGTGGCCCTCAAAGTCCACCGTCACGATCTCCCGGCGGTTGTCCACCTCCAATATATGACCCACATCCCCATTGAAGACCCCCATGCCCATCTCCAGGCCGTCGGGAGTCTTCCAGAGTACGTCGTAGTTATTCTTCACCTGCATGACCCGGTCTCCCTGACGGAAGATATAAGGGCCGAACTTCCGCTCCCCCTTGTCCTCCGCCGGCGGATTCAGCGCCTGCTGAAGGGCCTTGTTCAGGCTGGCGGTGCCGCCGGCGTACTTCCGGGTGGGGGACAGGACTTGTATCTGGTGGGCGGGGATGCCCATGTTCTCCGGCAGGCGCCTGCCCACCAGATCCACGATGGTCTCCTCCGCCAGGGCGGGATCCGGCCGGCGAAGGAAAAACACATCCTGGGCACNGTCGTTTTTCAATGCCGNGGCCACCCCCTGGTTCACCTGATGAGCGGTGCGGATGATGGCGCTCTGCGCCGCCTGGCGGAAAACTTCTGTCAACCTCACCATCGGCACTTCTCCGCTGCGGATCAAATCAGAAAGCAAATTTCCCGCCCCTACGGAAGGAAGCTGATCCGGGTCTCCTACCAGTACCAGGCGGCACTCCTCNCGCANGGCGGAGANAAGGGCCNNCNTTAAAGTTATGTCAACCATCGAGGTCTCGTCCACGATCACCGCATCCACCTTCAGCGGGTCGTCCTCCTTATGGGCAAAGACCAACTGGCCCGTCTTGGGGTCAAAACGGGTCTCCAGCAGCCGGTGGATAGTGGTTCCCTCGGCCTGGCAGAGCTCTCCCAGACGCTTGGCCGCCCGGCCGGTGGGGGCGGCGAGGGCGGTCTCCAGCCCCAGAGCCTCGAAAAGGGAAAGCACCCCCCGCAGGGAGGTGGTTTTTCCGGTGCCGGGGCCGCCGGTGAGGAGCATCACCTGCCGCTGGGCGGCCAGCTCCACCGCCTGCCGCTGCTGGGAGGCATAAGTGATCCCCTGCTGGGCCTGGATGCGGTCGATGACAGCGTCCAGGTGGTCGGGACAGTAGAGCTCGTTTTGGCTCATTGCGGCAATACGNTGGGCCACATGANTCNCCGCCNCCCAGAGCGCCGTGAGGTAGNAGGCATCCTCCCCCGCCACCTGATCCATCGTCACNTTCCCGGCGGCTTCCAGCATATCCAGGCCCGCCGTCAGCGTCTCTGGGTCGCCCACTCCCGTAAGCGCCTGAGCCNCCCCCAGCAGCTTCTNCCGGGGCAGAAAGGTGTGGCCGTTGTCCAAATTGTGGGTCAGTACAAAAAGGAGCCCCGCCATCACCCGCTGGGGATGATCCTCCGCAAAGCCCAGCTCCATGGCAAGCTGATCGGCCTGGGCAAAGGGGACGGAGAGCTCCCCCTCCGTCAGCAGGTAGGGGTCGGCCTCCACCGCCTCCCGGGCCCGGTCGCCGAAGCGGCGGTACAGCGGCATGCCCAACTGTGGGGGCAGGCCGTGCTCCGAGAGAAAATCCAGCAGACGGCGCATGCCCATCTGGAGACGGAATGCCTCCCCCATGGACTCCGCCCGCTTTTTGGTGATGCCCTTGATGGCGGTGAGCTTTTCCGGCGTGCGCTCCAGCACCTCCNGAGCNGCGTCCCCGAACTCCTCCACCATGAGCCGGGCCGTGGCTATACCGACGCCCCTTACCACCCCGGAGGCCAGATAGTCAAAGATCGCCTTTTCCCCCTGGGGCATGCCCCGGCGGGCCACCTCCGCCTTGAATTGAGACCCGTAGGAGGGGTGGCGCATCCACTGGCCCTGCGCCCACAGGCTCTCGCCGGGCGCTACTCCGGGCATGCAGCCCACTACGGTGACGCNCNCCTCCTCCCCCACGTCCANCTTGAGGACGGTGTAGCCGTTCTCCNCATTTTGANAGATCACCGTGTCCACGGCGCCCTCTATGCAGTTGGGAAATTCATCCATGGGGGCACCTTCTTTCGTGGACAGGGCTGTTATCCCTCCGGGATTTGTTTTATGTAAACCGAAAGCTCCGACGCCGGGCACAGGCCGATCTCCGGCTCCCGAAGGCAGAGAGCAGCGGCCACCGCCCTCCCCTCCTCGTCCAACCCGCAGTCCGCCACCAGGATGGGGGCGTTCATGAGTCCGCCGGCCCGGAGCCAGAGCATCCCGGTGACGGCCTGCTCCAGACCGTTCCCCGCCCCCTGGGCGGGGATGACCACGCAGCAGCGGCCCGTTCCCGCCGGAGTCAGCAGATGGCCGAAGGTCAGCCAGCCCAGGCTCAAAAGGCCCATTACCGCCAAAAGGGATAAAACTACTTCCAAAATTGCCCGCATATTGCTTCACCTCTCCCCAGTTTACGGAGGAGAGGTGAAAAAGGTGTCATTCAGGCCATAACAGTGGCAAAAAGATCAAAGCCCAGATGGGTCAGTCCGGTCATGATGCACCCGGCCAGGATGACGCCCAGGACGATGGAGGGCATGGCCTTTCGCAGCGGCATATCCAAAAAGGCGGCGGCCAGCGCCCCTGTCCAGGCCCCCGTCCCCGGCAGGGGGATGCCCACAAAGAGCAGCAGGCCCAGATATTTATAGCGGCTGACCTTGTTCCCTTTCAGGTGGGCCTTCCGCTCCAGCGCGTCCACCATACCGTCCAGCCGGGGGAAGTGGGCGCGCAGCCACTGGAAAATGCGGCGGATATAGATGATGATGAAGGGGGCGGGCAGGATGTTGCCGATGACGGCGGCGGTGAAGGCCACCGGATATGGAAGGCCAAGGCCCACTCCGAAGGGGATCCCCACCCGAAGCTCAATAATGGGGATCATGGACACCAGGAGGGTGAAGATAAATTCGCCCCCCATGNTGGTCTCCAGCCAATTCAAAAGATCCAAGGGATCCCCCTCCTCTTTTGCGTTTCCTCTATCATACCACAGTTTCCTATAGGAGGAGATAAAAATTTTATGAATCTTTTTCTCTGTGGATCAGATAAGGCGGCTCCTCCCCCTCAAAGATGGCCGACCACAGTCTTTCCCTCTGGATGGGGTCGGAATACCGTTTCCGGAATATCTCCCACTCCTCCTGCTTTTTTCTTTCCAGCTCCTCCGCCGTCATTCCCTCAAAAATGAACGCCCGCATCTGCTCCAGCAGGCCGGGATCCCTTTTGAAGTAGNTCCGGGCCCNCATNCAGGCCCGCTCCCGCNCAGCCGACCGATCATTCCATGTGGAGCGGCGGGGGATGGGTTTTCCCCGCAGGACCCACTCCATGATCAGCATTTCTCCCATAACTCCCCAGCGGGTGGTCTTCTTCCTGTACTCCCACTCCTCCCGGGGAAAGGCGGGAAGCTGTTCCAAATGCCCCAGCTTTTTCAGGTCGTTCCATAAATAGTCCTGCCGGAGAGGATGATCCACAGAGTGGAAATACCGCTTATGCTCCTCCGTTCCCCGNAACCAGTCGTCCCCCCGGAGAAAGGGCATCACCGCCAGGTCCTCCATGGCAGCCTCTTCCGCCCCCATCCAGTCATAGACCGCCACCACGGGGATATCGTAGATGTCCCCCGCGTCCTCCTCCCAGCTATCCACGATCAGCACCGCCGTATACAGGTCGTCAAAAGGCCAGCAAAAGGTGGAGCCACGCCATGGCTCACACTCCCGCCCCAACCGCAGGGAGAGCACATCCCCCACCTTCCAGGGCAGCCTCTTGTGGGTGTATGGCCGGAGTTTCTTCCCCCCGGCCGGCTCCGAGCGCAGCTTTTCCTCCAGCTTGACCATGACCTCCCGGCGCTTCTCCCGGTCCCTAGGCCTAGCCTCAGCCCACCGGGCTTCGTCTACACTGGAGGCCAGGATCGCCAGAGCCTTCTCCCGGCGCTCCTGGGCAAATGACCGTATTCCCACTGAAGGAGCGCAATGGTGAGCCAAAAGAGATACCACACTCTTCGTCCCGGTCCGGCTTCCACTCCTCCAGCATCTGAGCCACCGCCTCCTCGGGCGGCACTCTCTTCCGCAGAAGGTCCAGATAGGTATCCCTCACGTCGGAGGTCGTGTCGTCGCTGTAAAATCCTGTGCCCCACGCGCCCATCGGATCCCCTCCTTCCTGCCGCAGGCCAATCTGAGCTTATTCAGTCAAAAGCCTTCCCCCTGAAAGGGTTCGGATTCCCCAGGGGCTTCGCTGTCAGGCGGAACATGACGCAGCCGTCGGGACAGACCACTACCTTGCTGTATTTTCCGTCCCCGCCGATGTTCTCCAGGTCGCCTCCGCTGCGAACCGCCTCCATAATGGGAAACAGGGTCATCATCACCTTGGAGCAGATACCGCAGCCCTGGGCGTTCACCGGGCAGCCATAGGTGCAGGTGTATTTGTCCCCGATCTCCTCCCCGTTCCGGCAGTAATGCTCCGTCTGTTCTCCCTGGAGGAAGCCCATCACTTCAATTTCAAATTCGTACTCCTCGTCCAGCCACTTTTTCATATCCTGTCTCCTCTTACAGCATCCGCTTCAGGTACCGCCCCGTATAGCTGTCCGGACAGGCCGCCACTTCCTCGGGAGTGCCGGTGCAGACGATATTGCCGCCGCCGTCTCCCCCCTCGGGGCCCAGGTCGATGAGGTAGTCGGCAGTCTTCACCACGTCCAGGTTGTGCTCGATGACCACCACAGTGTTGCCCATATCCACCAAACGCCGGAGCACGTCGATGAGCTTGTGGACGTCGTAGCTGTGCAGGCCGGTGGTGGGCTCATCCAGAATATAGATGGTGCGGCCCGTGGCCTGCTTTGCAAGCTCGGTGGCCAGCTTCACCCGCTGGGCCTCGCCGCCGGACAGCTCCGTGGAGGGCTGACCAAGCTTGATGTNGCTNAGGCCCACCTGGGAGNGGGTCAGCAGCTTATTATAGATCTTCGGCAGATTCTCAAAGAAGGGCAGGGCNTCGTCCACCGTCATCTCCAGCACCTCGTAGATGTTCTTGCCCTTGTAGCGCACCTCCAGGGTCTCCCGGTTATAGCGCTTGCNGTGACACACGTCGCAGGGGACGTAGATGTCGGGCAGGAAGTGCATCTCGATCTTCAGAAGGCCGTCCCCCTGGCAGGCCTCACACCGGCCGCCCCGGACGTTGAAGGAGAACCGGCCGGGGCCGTAGCCCCGGGCCTTGGCGTCTGGGGTGGAGGCAAACAGTTCCCGGATATCGTTGAACAGGCCCGTGTAGGTGGCCGGGTTACTGCGGGGGGTGCGGCCGATGGGGGACTGGTCGATATTGATGACCTTGTCCAGNTACTCNTCCNCNTCCATTCCATCGTGCTTGCCGGGCCGGGTCTTGGCCCGGTTCAGGTCGGCCGCCAGCCGCTTATATAAGATCTCGTTCACCAGAGATGACTTGCCCGAGCCGGATACCCCCGTCACACAGGTGAAGGTGCCCAGGGGAACGGACACGTCCACCCCCCGCAGGTTGTTCTCCGCCGCTCCCCGAACCGTGAGGAACTTTCCACTGCCCTTCCGCCGCTCTTTGGGCACGGGGATACTCAGCCGCCCGGAGAGGTATGCCCCCGTCAGGGACTCGGGGCTGTTCATAATATCCTCTGCCGTGCCCTGGGCGATGATCCGGCCGCCGTGGACGCCGGCGCCGGGGCCCACATCGATAAGGTGGTCGGCGGCGCGCATGGTGTCCTCGTCGTGCTCCACCACCAGCAGGGTATTGCCCAAATCCCGCAGGTGGCGCAGCGTCTCCAGCAGCTTGTCATTGTCCCGCTGGTGCAGGCCGATGGAGGGCTCGTCCAGAATATAGAGCACTCCCATAAGGGAGGAGCCGATCTGGGTGGCCAGGCGGATGCGCTGGCTCTCGCCGCCGGAGAGGGTGGCGGCGGCCCGGGAGAGGGTCAGGTACTCCAGACCCACCGAGTTCAAAAAGCCAAGCCGGGACTTGATCTCCTTGACGATCTGCCCGGCAATGAGGGTCTTCTGCTCCGAGAGGGTGAGCTTTTCCATAAAGTCCAGTGCGTCGGTGACCGACTTGCTGCAATACTCATCGATGCTCAGCCCTCCCACCGTCACGGCCAGGGACTCCCGGCGCAAACGGCGGCCGTGGCAATCCGGGCAGGGCTTTTCCGCCATGCACTCCTCCAGCTCCCGGCGCATGGCGTCGGACTGGGTCTCCCGGTAGCGGCGCTCCAGATTGTTGCAGATGCCCTCAAATGCCTGCACCANGGTGCCCTGGCCGTTGGCCCGGTCGTAGGTCAGCNTCAGCTTCTCCCCACGGGTGCCGTAGAGGATCACGTCCAGCACCTCCGCCGGCAAGTCCTTCACCGGGGTGGTGAGCTTGAACTTATAGCGCTTTGCCAGGGCCTCAAAGTACATCCGGGAGATGGAGTCCCCCTTGATGTTGCTCCAGCCGCTGGCGGTGATGGCCCCGTCCAGGATGGACAGCTCCTTGNTNGGGATGATAAGCTCCGGGTCGATCTTGAGCTGTATCCCCAGGCCGGTACAGGTGGGACAGGCGCCGAAGGGGTTATTGNNGGAGAACATGCGGGGGGTCAGCTCCTCGATAGAGATGCCGCAGTCCTCGCAGGCGTAGTTCTGGGAGAAGGAAATGTCCCTGTCCTCCCCCACGATGTTGATGATAATGAGCCCTCCGGACAGGCCGGAGGCGATCTCCACGCTGTCGGTGAGCCGCTGGGCGATGTCCTCCCGGATCACCAGCCGATCCACCACGATCTCGATGCTGTGCTTTTTGTTCTTGTCCAGGCTGATCNCCTCGCCCAGATCGTAGAGAGAGCCATCCACCCGCACCCGGACATAGCCCGACTTCCGGGCGTCCTCAAAGATCTTCTGGTGCTCCCCCTTTTTCCCCCGGATGACGGGGGCCATGACCTGGATCCGGGTGGCCTCAGGCAGGCGCATCACNTGGTCGATGATCTGATCCACGGTCTGCTGCTGGATCTCCTTGCCGCAGTTGGGACAGTGGGGGGTGCCCACCCTCGCCCAGAGAAGGCGGAGATAGTCGTAGATCTCCGTCACTGTGCCCACGGTGGAGCGGGGGTTTTTGGAGGTGGTCTTCTGGTCGATGGAGATGGCGGGAGACAGGCCGTCGATGGAGTCCACATCCGGCTTCTCCATCTGGCCCAAAAACATCCGGGCGTAGGAGGAGAGGCTCTCCACATACCGCCGCTGCCCCTCGGCATAGATGGTGTCGAAGGCCAGGGAGGACTTGCCGGAGCCGGACACGCCGGTGAGCACCACCAGCTTGTCCCGGGGGATGGTCACGTCCACATTTTTCAGATTGTTGGCGCGGGCGCCTTGAATGGTGATGGTATCCTGCATAAGAACGTTCTCCTTTGTATGGGGGATCGGGCCAAACCGTGATCCTTGGGCCCTCTTATAAGGCAGAGCGGCAGACCATTATTTGCCCCGCAGCTCGATGATGCGGTCGCGCAATACGGCGGCGTACTCGAACTCCAGCCGCTTGGAGGCCTCCCGCATCTCCTTTTCCAGCTTCTCCACAGCGGCGTCCAGCTCCCGCTTGGTCATGTTGTTCTTCAGGCGGACGGCGTGCTCGGCCTCCTCCTCGCCGTGGGACAGATCCACCAGCTCCCGGACAGACTTGATGATGGTCTTGGGGACGATGCCGTTGGCCTTGTTGTAGGCGTCCTGCTTGGCCCGGCGGCGGTCGGTCTCCCCGATGGCCGCCATCATGGAGGGAGTCATCTGGTCGGCGTACATGATAACAAGGCCGTCGGCGTTCCGGGCGGCCCGGCCGATGGNCTGGATGAGGCTTGTCTCGCTGCGCAGGAAGCCCTCCTTGTCCGCGTCCAAAATGGCCACCATGCTCACCTCGGGAAGATCCAGTCCCTCCCGGAGCAGGTTGATGCCCACCAGCACGTCATAAGTGCCCAGGCGAAGGTCGCGGATGATCTCCTGCCGCTCGATGGTGTCGATATCATGGTGCATATACTGCACCTTGATCCCCACGTTTTTCAGGTAGNCGGTCAGATCCTCCGCCATCTTTTTGGTCAGGGTGGTGACCAGCACCCGCTCCTTCCGGGCCACCCGCTGGTTGATCTCTCCGATNNGNTCGTCGATCTGGCCCTCCACAGGCCGCACCTCCACCCTGGGATCCAGAAGGCCGGTGGGCCGGATGACCTGCTCCACGATCTGACCGGAGCGGCTCTTTTCATACTCGCCGGGGGTGGCGGAGACGTAGACCACCTGATTGACCCGCTGTTCAAACTCCTCAAACTTCAGCGGCCGGTTATCAAAGGCACAGGGCAGGCGGAAGCCGTAGTCGATGAGGGTGGTCTTCCGGGCGTGGTCGCCGTTATACATGGCGTGCACCTGAGGCAGGGTCACGTGGCTTTCGTCAATGAACATCAAAAAGTCCTTGGGGAAATAGTCCAGCAGGGTATAGGGCGGCGAGCCCTTAGGCCGCCCGGAGATGGGCCTGGAATAGTTCTCGATGCCGGAGCAGAAGCCCAGCTCCTGGAGCATCTCAATATCGTACATGGTGCGCTGCTTNATGCGCTGGNNCTCCACCAGCATGTTGTTGCTCTCGAAGAAGGCCACCCGCTCCTCCAGCTCCCGGTAGATCTCCTGGATGGCGGCGGCCATCTTGTCCCGGGGAGTAATGTAGTGGCTGGCGGGATAGATGGGGATGTGCTCCAGCCGGCGGATCACCGCCCCNGANACCACATTGATCTCGCTGAGGCGGTCGATCTCGTCCCCAAAAAACTCCACCCGGATGGCGGTGTCCCGCCAGTAGGCGGGCCAGATCTCGATGGTGTCTCCCCGGACGCGGAACATATTGCGCTCCCAGGCGATGTCATTGCGCTCGTAGCGGTCTTCGATGAGGCGGCNCANCAGCTCNTCCCGCTTCATCTCCTCCCCCACTCGCAGGGTGATCATCATGTGGGCGTAATCCTCCGGCTCGCCCAGGCCATAGATGCAGGAGACCGAGGAGACCACGATCACGTCCCGCCGCTCGATGAGAGATGCGGTGGCGGAGAGGCGCAGCCGGTCGATCTCGTCGTTCACCGAGGAGTCCTTTTCGATGAAGGTGTCGGTGTGGGGGATATAGGCCTCGGGCTGGTAGTAGTCGTAGTAGGAGACGAAGTACTCTACGGCGTTGTTGGGAAAGAACTCCTTGNACTCGGCGCACAGCTGGGCGGCCAAGGTCTTGTTGTGGGCCAGTACCAGGGTGGGCCGCTGTACCTTTTCGATGATCTTCGCCATGGTGAAGGTCTTGCCCGAACCGNNGANGCCCAGAAGNGTNTGCTCNGTNAGGCCNTTTTNCACACCCATGGCCANGGCCTCAATGGCCTGGGGCTGGTCGCCCGAGGGTTCAAAGGGACTGACGACCTTGAATTCCGGCATGGGTACACCTCCTGTCCGCGGTTTTCCCCCAGTATATCAAAACATTTGTTCGATTGCAAGGGGTTTCCAAAGAAAAATATCTCGATTTTATCCCCGCCAGAATTCCACGCCGCTCTCCGCCATGGAGACCATATCGTCATCCACGAAGACCAGGTGATCCACCAGCTCCACCCCCACCGCCTTCAGCACCTGGAAAAGGTAGTGGGTGGTGGCCTTGTCCTCGGCTGAGGGGATGGCCAGCCCGGAGGTATGGTTGTGGGAGAGGACTACCCGGGTGGCGTTGAGGGTGAGGGCGGCCTCCGCTACGCTCCGGGCGGTGACCTCGGCGGCGTTGGCGTTGCCCTCGGAGATCTTGCGCACGCCCAGGCTCTTTCCCTTGCCGTCCATGCACAGCAGAAACACCCGCTNGTTCCGGGCGCCGAAAAAATAGGGCCGGAGGAGCCGGCACATATCTTTTGTGGTGGCGACGATCTTCCCCATATCTGTCCGGCCCACCAGATAGCGGCCGGAGACCTCCTTCACCACCTTAAGCAGGGTGGCGGCATGCTCCCCGATCCCCGGCATCTTCATCAGCTCCTCTGTCGGGGCGTCCAGGATCCCGGCAAGAGAGTCGAAGCGCTCCAGCAGGGCGTGGGCCGTCGGGTTGGTGTCTCCCCTGGGATTGGCGCAGAAAAGGAGCATCTCCAGCAGCTTATGGTCGGGAAAGGACTCAGGCCGGGCCAAAAACTCCTGCCGCATCCTTCCTCTGTGTCCGTCATGAATGGACGCCATGACGCCTCTCCCCCTTCTCTCTGTCTATCATTTCCCGTTTTCCGCCCAAAAATTGTCAAGGTATTATATCACTTTCACGCCCACGGCACAAGGGCAAATGGGTGAGAAAGAATTGGAAGAGCGGTCTTTCCAAAACATTTCGTTTCTTTTTTCCCCATCTATGATATAATGAGGGAGATCATTCTCTTGCTTGAAAGGAGTTCTTTTTCATGTTCAACGCAAAATCTCGGTTTACCGCCGCCCTCCTCACCGCCGCCCTCTCCCTCTCCTTCTGTCCCGCCGCCTTGGCGGCCGAGCCGGAGGGGATGACCCGGGCCCAGGTGCGGGACGCTCTTTTGACCGCCGCCACCGATTATAACCCCGGCGTCACTGGAGAGGACATCCTCCGCGGTGATNAAAACGGCGAGCTTCACCTGGAGCGGACTGTGACCCGGGCGGAGGCGCTGGTGATGCTGGAGCGGGCCTTCGGCGGTCTGCCCGCCCCGGTGGGTGCAAACGCCCGGAGCGCCTTCCCCGCTGAGGAATTCACCGATGTGCCCGCCTGGGCGCAGGAGGAGCTTACCGGGGTCTTTGCCGCCGGCATCGTCGCGGGCACCGAGGCGGGCCGCCTCTCCCCCCAGCAGCCGGTGAGCGAGGCGCAGCTGGACGCCCTCATCCGCCGGGTGTACGCCCTGGAGGGCACCCAGCTCAAGGACGACTTCTACGCCGCCGTCAACAAGCAGTGGCTGGACTCCTCCACCATCCCCGCCGGCCAGCTCATCAACGGCCCCTTCTACGGCCTGTCCTATGAGGTCAACGACCAGGTGGCCCAGCTCATTACCGGCATCGCCTCCACCCCCCAGGAAAAGGGCACTCCCGNGGCCAAGATCGCCGCGCTCTACCACACGGTCACCGACCTGGAGGGCCGGAATCAGGCGGGGGCGGAGCCCATCCGCAAATATCTGGACGCCATCGAAAACGCCAGGGATCTGGACGAGCTCCTGGCCGCCGACGCCCTGATGGAGGAGGAGCTGGCCTTCTCCACCCTGCTGGGCTTCGGCCTTATGGTGGATCTGAAGGATTCCANCCGGTACAGCGTGATCTTCAGCTCCTTTATCCCCACCCTGAGTCAGGAATTTTACCGCGCCGGGACTCCGGAGCAGAAGGAGGCCTATCTCACCTATATNACCACCTTGCTCACCNTTTCCGGACTGTCTCAGGAGGAGGCCCGGATCCAGGCAGAGCTGGTCTATGAGGCGGAGGCCNCCGTCTCCGCCGCCTCCCTCCCTCCCCAGGATGCGGGAAACGTGGACAAGATCTACAACCTCTATACCATGGCTCAGCTCCAGGACATTTTCCCCCATGTGGACTTGGAGCGGGTCTATGCGGCCTCCTCTTTGAAGGAGACCGACGTGATCGGGGTCACCGACGTGGGGGCTATGGAGGCCGCCGCCGCATTTTTTGACNAGGCNCATCTGNACACCCTGAAGGCCCTGGCCCGCCAGGCTCTGGTCAGTATCACCAGCCGCTATCTCAGCCAGAACTTCACCGACGCCGCCTACGACTTCCAGGCGGTCTACTACGGCGTCGAAGGCCGCCTGTCTCCAGAGGAGCTGGCCGCCGCCCAAGTCCAGGGCCTGCTGTCCGACTACCTCTCCCACGCCTATGTGGACGCCTATTTCTCCCCCCAGGCCAAGGCCGATGTGGAGAATATGGTCTATGCGTTCATCGACATCTATAAAGAGCGGCTCCAGGCCCAGGACTGGATGAGCCAGGAGACCCGGGCCATGGCCCTGAAAAAGCTGGACACCTTAGGGGTAAAGGTGGGCTATCCCAACGACTGGAGCACCTATCTGGACAACGCCGACATCCGCACCCCGGAGGAGGGGGGCACCTTCTTCTCCAACTACACCTCCATCCAGTGCTCCGCCAAGGCGGAGTTCCTCCTCTATCAGGACAAACCGGTGGACAAGGCCCAGTGGGTCACCTCCCCCGACACGGTGAACGCCTTCTACAACGCCACCGCCAATGACATCACCTTCCCCGCCGCCATCCTTCAGGCCCCTCTGTATGATGTGAACGCCAGCCGGGAGGACAATCTGGGCGCCATTGGCTACGTCATCGCCCACGAGATCACCCACGCCTTTGACAATTCGGGGGCCAAATTTGACGAGAATGGCAACGCCGCCAACTGGTGGACTGCGGAGGACTACGCCGCCTTCCAGATCAAATGCGACGCGGTGACGGCCTGGTATGAGGGGCAGGAATCCGCCCCCGGACTGGCCTGCAGCGGTGCGCTGACCCTGGGGGAAAACGTGGCCGACCTGGGGGCCGTCGCCTGTGTTGTAACGGCCGCCGGTGGCCTGGAAGATCCCGACTATGACGCCCTCTTCCGCTCCATGGCCCACACCTGGGCCTCCACCGCCTCCCGCCAGACCCAGGCCGCCCTCCTCTCCGCCGACGTCCACGCCCCGGACAAGCTGCGGGTCAACCGGGTGCTGCAGACCATCCCGGAGTTCTACGAGACCTACGATATCCAGCCCGGGGACGGCATGTGGGTCAGCCCGGAGGAGCGGGTGTCCATCTGGTGAGCCTTTCCCACTCCATATCAAAAGAGAAGCGGAACGCCGCGGCGTTCCGCTTCTCTTTTTCTCTTCCTCTCTAAGGAAACGCACCCTTTCCGCCGCAAAGGCGTAGAATGGCATGAAGCGNGCGAGAGGAGGCGGGAGCANNGAGGAACGCGCGGANCTTCAGCGGGGACTGCTTCAGTTGGACGGCTCGGTCTTCTTTCTCNTCCTTTTGATCCTCTCCGTTCTCTTTTNCTTTTGGTCNCTGCTNATCCAGCGCGGTNAGGTCGCCGCCGCGCTTCGGGGCGGCGACGCGCAGTCCCTTCCCTCTCCCCTGCCCTTCAAGCGGGCCTCCTCTGCTCTGGTCATCGGCTCTCTGGGCTTTTTCTTTCGCCTGGCCCTGGGCACCCTGGAGAGGGCTCAGACGGGAGAAGATCCTTTGGCTCTGCGCTCCGCCCAGGTCAATATCCTGGCCTCCGTTTTGGTGCTGGGGGCCGCCCTGCTGCGCTTTTACGATCTTCTTCTGAACGAGTACCGCGAGCAGACGGGGACGCTGAGCCAGCTCCAATTCGATGAGATCGACGACCTTCCGCCCGTTTGACCGCCGACAAAGGAGTGAGACAATGGCATATTCCGATTTGGAGGCCCTGGCCCGCATCATCAAATGCGAGGCGGGGGGCGAGGGAGAAAATGGCATGAAGGCGGTGGCCTCGGTAGTGATGAACCGTGTGAACATTACATACGGCGAGTACGCCAAATATAAGACCGTCAAGCAGGTCATCTTCCAGCCCCGTCAGTTCGTCTGCGCCATGGAGACCGTGGGCGGGACATACAACGCCCAGAACATCTACAACATGAGCCTGGAGCAGATCCACTGGGACATCGCCGAGTGGGCCATGGCGGGCCACCGGCTGACCAACCTGGGCTCNGCCCTGTGGTTCTTCAATCCCTACAGCGACACCTGTAAACCTAATTTCCCATCCGCCGTGGGCTCCTTTGTAGTCCGCATCGGCGACCATTGCTTCTACAATCCCACCGCCGCATACGCGGACACTTGAAAGGGAGGCTATCCACATTATGGCAAGATTATATCCCAATCCCACACAGGATTCGTCTCTGGCCGCCGCGCTGAACGCCGCCGACCAAAGCACCATCACCACCCCGCCCCAGCAGGACTTCGATACCCCGGCCATGGAGGGCTCCATGCAGCAATTTCTCTCCGAAAACCTGGGCCAGTACGTGGTCATCGAGTTCCTGGTGGGCACCCAGACCCTCACCGCCAAGGCCGGCGTGCTCTTCGCCGTGGGCACCAGCGTTGTGACCCTCTACCAGGAGCTGAGCCAGACCTTTGTCACCTGCGACATTTTCTCCGTCAAGTTCGTCACCTTCTATCTGCCCGGACACCGGCCCTGGCATGTCAATAATCCCCTCTTTGGCCAGGGGGGCCAGACCGCCGTCAGCGGGGATGTAAGTCCCGCCACAGCCCCCGGCTTCGCCCCCGGGGTGGATATGAGCTACGGCATGGGCAGCGGCGTGGTCGGTCAGGACACCGCCACCCTCCCCTGCCCGGGCCCTGGCTGTCCCACCCAGAACCTGGGTTGGGGCTGAAAAAGAGCCAAAAAGAGCCTCTTCCGTCACGGAAGAGGCTCTTTTTTCATCTTCAGATCAAAGCACCGTCCACAAAACGGCTTTCCATCGGCCGCCCCCGTTTTTTCACTGCCGGGGCAGCCGGCGGTAGATCCCGGTCTCGTGCCGGAGCTTTTGGGCAAGCTCCCTNNTAAAGGCCCCGGGAAGGGCGCGCCATTTCCAATTCATTCCCNGNGTGGACGGTTCATTCATCCGGGCTTCATGCCCCAGACCCAGCAGATCCTGGGCGGTGACCACNGCCAGCTCCGCNGAGGAGGCCNAGATNCCCCGCATCAGGCCCCAGTGATAGCCCTCAGCCTCGGTCAGCTTCAGATAGTCCACGGCGAAAGCCCGATCCTCCGNGGCGCAGGTTCCCAGCCNGCCCAGGGCGGTGTCATTGTCGTGGGTGCCCACATAGGCCACACAGCGCTTTCCATAGTTGTGGGGCAGATAGTCGCTTTCCTCCCGGCTGTCGAAGGCAAACTGGAGTACCTTCATACCGGGAAAGCCGGTGTCTCGGATGAGCTGATGCACGCCCTCGGTGAGAAAGCCCAGNTCTTCGGCGATGATGTCCTGCTTTCCCAGCGCCCGCTCCACCGCCTNGAACAGCTTCATTCCCGGGCCCTGCCGCCAGTGGCCGTTGCGGGCGGTCTCCTCCCCGTAGGGGATGGCATAGTAGGCTTCAAAACCCCGGAAGTGGTCGATGCGCAGCACGTCGCAGAACCCCCGCTGGCGGCGGATCCGCTCGATCCACCAGCTGTAGCCGTCCCGCTCCATCCTCTCCCAGTCAAACAGGGGGGTGCCCCAGAGCTGGCCGTCCGCGGTGAAGCCGTCGGGGGGACAGCCGGAGACCTCCACAGGCCGCAGCTGGTCGTCCAGCTGGAACTGGTCGGGCCGGGCCCACACGTCGGCGGAGTCCAAAGGCACATAGATGGGCAGGTCGCCGATGAAGCGGATGCCCTTGTCGTTGGCGTACTTTTTCAGCGCCCTCCACTGGTGGAAGAAGAGGTACTGCACCCCCTGCCAGAAGGCCACCCCCTCCGCCAGACAGCGGCGNGATTCCTCCAGCGCGGCGCCCTGGCGGCTGCGAAGAGGCTCCGGCCACTCCCACCAGGGCTGTCCCTCATAGTGATCCTTCAGCGCCATGTAAAGGGCGTAGTCAGGCAGCCACGGGGCGTTCTCCGCCAGAAAGAGGGGGTAGTCCGCCGGCAGGTTTTCCCGCAGTCTCACCACCGCCTTGCGCAGGACAGGATAGCGTTTTTCGTACAGAAGCCCGTAATCCNCGCTTTCGGGATCGTCCCCCCAGTCCACCGTCTGATACTCCGCGCCTTCCAGAAGACCCGCCTGTGCCAGCTCGTCCAGGTCGATGAGATAGGGGTTGCCGGCAAAGGTGGAGAAGCTCTGGTAGGGAGAATCGCCGTAGCTGGTCGGGCCCATGGGCAGAAGCTGCCAATAGGTCTGGCCGCTCCGGGCCAAAAAGTCGGCAAAGTCACGGGCCGCCTGGCCCATGGCGCCGATACCGTAGGGAGAGCTCAGGCTGGTCAGGTGCATCAACACACCGCTGCTTCGCATGGTCATCCATCCTGTCAATGAGAGTTTTCTTCCTTGCGTCCCACGCTCTCTCCCATGGAGAGGTAGAAGGGGACGATCTCGTGGACGGCGCAGCCGCCCTCGGCCTGGTTCAGGAGGATCTCCACTCCACGCCGGGCCAGTTGTTCCCAATTCTGGCAGACAGTGGCCAGCCGCGGAACGCAGTAGCCGGCCTGCTCGATGCCGTCGTAGCCCACCACCGACACGTCCTGAGGCACCCGGATCCCCCGGTCGTGGAGGGCCCGGATGGCGCCAATGGCCATCACGTCGGACATGGCGAAGATGGCGGTGAGGCCGGGGAACTGCTCCAGGAGCGTCACCGTGGCCTCATAGCCCCCCTCCATGGAATAGCGGGCGATGGCGGATTGGCGCTGAGGGTCGAAGGGCACCCCCCGCTGGGTGCAGGCCTGCTGGCAGCCCATCAGGCGNAGCTGGCTGGTGTTGCAGCCCATAACGGGGGCGGCCACACAGCTCTCGCCGCCGATGATCCCCACCTGCCGGTGGCCGGCGTCCAACAGGCAGCCCACGGCTTGAGAGGCCCCCTCCANNTCATCGGTAGAGACGCTGGAGAGGTTGGGAAAGCCCAGAGTATCCGCCCGGGTGGTCACCAGGATGCTGGGCAGGGTCATGTGTTCAAAAGAGCGCTTGAAGTTGTCCCGGTTGCCGCCCAGGAAGAGAAAGCCCAGGGGCTTTAGCTCCCGGCACACCCGCAGGGCCTGCTCCACCTCGTCGTCATTCTCGTCCAGGTAATAGACCGCCGCGGGGCGGTGGTCGGCCTTCAAAAGCCGCTGGGCCTCCTCCAAAATACGGGCGAAGAGGAGGTTGCCCGCGCCCTTGACGATAATGGCCACCTCCCGGCTGCCCCGCTGTTTCAGGTGCCGGGCGGTGTCATTGGGGCGGAAGCCGGTCTCCGCNACCACNGCCAGGATGCGCTCCCGGGCCGCGTCGCTGACGTCGGGGTGGCCGTNGAGGACACGGGAGACCGTGCCCACGGCGTAGCCCGAGCGCTGGGCGATATCCTTGATGGTCATGGGCATGGCTCTCCCCCCTTTCGATGATCTTCGACTATTTTATCCCTTTACAGCGCCGGCGGCAACCCCTTTGATGATATACTTCTGTCCGGCCAGGTAGACGATGATGATGGGGATGATGGTGAGCATGATGCAGGCCATCATGGGGCCCATCTCCACCCGCCCGAAGGAGCCCCGGAAGCGCTGGATGAGCATGGGGATGGTCATATATTTCTTGATGTCCAATACCAGAGTGGGCAGCAGGTAGTCGTTCCACACCCACATGGCCTCCAGGATGCCCACGCTCACCAGGGTGGGCTTGAGNNTGGGCAGGACGATGAGGAAGAAGGTCTGCACTGGATTGCACCCGTCGATCATGGAGGCCTCCTCCACCTCAAGGGGCACCGAGCGGACAAAGCCGCAGAACATGAACACCGCCAGGCCCGCGCCGAAGCCCAGGTAGATGACGCAGATGTTCCAGGGGGTGTTCAGCTTGAGCNTGTCCGNCGTGGAGGACAGGGTGAACATGACCATCTGGAAGGGCACCACCATGGACAGTACAAAGAGAAAATAGAGAATTTTGCTCACCCAGCCCTTGACCCGGGTGATATACCATGCGCACATGGAGCAGCAGATCAGGATGAGGGCCACCGAGGTGAAGGTGATGAGCAGGCTATAGCCCAGGGCCTGTAAAAATCCCTGGGAGACGATGGCACTGACATAGTTCTGAACTCCCGCGAAGGTCTCCGCCGTGGGAAGAAGGAAGGCGGTGGAGGTGGTGATGGCGCGCTCGGTCTTCAGGGTGTTCATCAGGATCATGAACACCGGGTAGACCCAGGCGACACTCAGCGCTGTGAGCAGGGCGATCAAAAGGCCGTTGACGGCGGTTTTCTTTTTTGTCATTACTGCTGCACCTCCCGGGAACGGGTGGCCTTGAGCTGGAGCATGGAGATGGCCACTACCAGAATACAGAACAGAACTGCTTTGGCCTGGCCCATGCCCTTCCACTGGGGGCCGGAGCGGGCGTAGAAGGTATTATAGATATTGTAGGCCAGCATCTCGGTGGCGTGGTTGGGCTCGCCGGCGGTGAGGGCCAGGTTCTGGTCGAAGAGCTTGAAGCCGTTGGTGAGGGTGAGGAAGGTGCAGATGGTGATGGAGGGCATCACCATGGGCAGCTTCACCCGCAGCAGGGTCTGAAGGGGGGTAGCCCCGTCGATCTGGGCCGCCTCGGTCAGGNCGTCGGGCACCGCCTGGAGCCCGGCGATATAGATGATCATCATATAGCCGATCTGCTGCCAGCACATGAGGATGATGAGGCCCCAGTAGCCCGCCGTGGCGTTCAGCGCCAGCAGGGGCTTACCCACAAGGGACAGCACACAGTTGATGAGGATCTGCCAGATATAGCCCAGCACGATGCCGCCGNTNAGGTTGGGCNTAAAGAACACGGTGCGGAANATGTTGGTTCCCTTCAGGTTCTTCGTCAGCATCAGCGCAAAAAGGAAGGCGATGACGTTGATGAGCACCACCGACACCACTGTAAAGGCTACGGTAAACCAGAAGGAATCCAGAAACTGGCTGTCGCCGAAAGCCCGGATATAGTTGNNGAAGCCTATGAACTTGGCGTCCCGCACGGTGGTGAACTGGCACAGGGACAGGTACGCGCCCTCAACAAAGGGGTAGATGAAGCCGATGGCAANAGNCANGAATGTGGGCAGGATAAACAAGGGAGACCAGCGTTTCAGCGCTCGTTCCATAGCGGTAAGCCACCTCCATATCTCAAATTTCTCCCCCGCCGGGGGGAAGGGCTCTCTTTTCAAAAAGGAGCGGGCAGACGCCCGCCCCTTTTCCTTTTTTATTTGATTTGTGCCCGAGGGGCTCAGCCGTTGGCCAGCTTGTACTCGGCGGCCCAGTTGTCCACGAAGGCGGAGACCACGGCGGCCCAGTTGGCATCGGTCTGGTCGGCGGCGTAAGCCGTCAGGGCGGAGCCCAGAACATTCTTCCACTCCTCGGAGGGCATGGTGGTGAAGTTCCAGGACACGGGAGTCTTGCCGGCGGCGGTGAGCTCGGCGTCCTGCTTGACAAAGAGGTTCTCCGACTCCTTGGCGGCCTTGAAGGGGATGACAAAGCCCATATCGCTGGCCATGGAGGTGGTGCCCTCGTCGGAGGTGACGCACCAGTACATGAAGTCCAGGGTGGCCTGAATGTCCTNGGCCTTGGCGTTCTTGTTGACGCACCAGTAGTTCTCGGTGCCGGTGCACAGGCCCTGCTTGGCCTCGTCGCCGGCGCCCACGTACAGGGGTATCATGGCCAGGCTGTCGTCGCCCAGGCTCTTCACGTCGCCGTAGGCCCAGGTGCCGTTCTGGTAGAAGACAGCCTCGCCGTTCACGAACTCGGCCACGGCGTCATCGCCGGTCTTGGCGGACAGATCCTTGGGATCGCAGGTGGCGTTGTTGATATAGAGATCCCACATCTGGCGGTAGTTATCCAGGAAGGAGCCCTTGATGGCCTCGGTGGAGCCGATGCCGTCGGCCTGGTACTCAAAATAGATGGGCAGGTTGGCCAGGTGGGTCTTAAAGCGCCAGTCGGAGGAGCCGTCCATACCGGCGGAGGTAAAGGCGGCAAAGCCCAGCTCATCCTTCCGGGCGGTGATGTCCTCGGCCACCTTCTTCAGATCGGCAAAGCTCTGGATGTCGGAGGTCTTGTAGCCCGCCTGCTCCAGCAGCTTGGTGTTGGTAATGAGGCCATAGGTCTCGATGATGTAACCAATGCCGGCCACCTCGTCGCCGTTTTTCAGGGTGAAGTCCTCGCTGGTGAGCTCGCCCAGCACCTTGGAGCCGGTGAGGTCGTAGCAGTAATCCTTCCAGTTGTTCAGACCCACGGGGCCGTTGACCTGGAACATGGTGGGGGCCTCGCTCTTGCCGATCTCGGCCATCAGGGTGGTCTCGTACTGGCCAGAGGCGGCAGTGACCACGGTGACGGGCACACCGGTCTTCTCGGTGTAGGTCTGGGCCAGGGCCTGCCAGTCCTTGTCCTGCTCGGGCTTGAAGTTCAGATAGTAGACGCTGCCCTTGCCGTCGCCGCTTCCGACGGCGGGCTTATCTCCGCCGCCGCAGCCGGCCAGAAGGCCGAGGGTCATGGCGCCGGTGAGCGCCAGTGCGAGCCAACTCTTTTTCATTGTGTGTTCCTCCTTCAAAATGTATGTGATGTGCTTTCGGTCGAATTTTCTGGAAACGTTTCCAGCTTTTCTGATTCATACTATACAACATCCGGCCAAGGAAGGCAAGGATTTTTGGGCCATATCACACAAATTTGTAGGCTTTATGAAAAACCAGCCTGCAAAATTGTCNAATATCACGAAAGATTCTCCTGCTGTCCCCTTGCCTTTTGGAGCTGGAAACGTTACAATGGTTTTATTCTTTCCAGGGCTTTCAGCTCCGGGATCTCAAGGAGGCGGGCGACATGGCAAACAAGCATGAGAAGGCCCCCGGAAGCCGTCAGGGCTTTCGCTGGTATCTCACTGTCCTGGCGCAGAACTTTCCCGATTGGGTGGGACTGAATTTTGTTTTCCTGCTCACCTGTCTGCCCATTTTCACCCTTGGGCCCGCCCTGTCGGCCNTGGGATATGTGATGGAGCAGCTGGCAAAGGACGCGCCGGTCAAGTTGCTGCGCGCCTATTGCTCTACCTTCCGCAGTCGGTTTCTGTCCAAAATGGCCTGGGGCCTTCTGTTTTTGAGCCTGAACATCCTTTTGGCCACCGCCGTCTGGTACTACCTCGACCTGGGCGGGATCTTCACCGCCCTGTCGGGGCTTGGANTTGCNNGGCNGANCCTCCNTTGGGGGATGGGACTNCACCTCTTCCCCGCCCTCACCTGGCCGGAGGCCTCCCTTCAGTGCGCCTGGCTGGACTTTCTCTCCACGCTGCCCAAAAGTGTTTTGGCCGTCGTTTTGGCTCTCGGACTGCTGGGTGCTCAAGTCTTACTCTTCCCCGCTGTCGTCCCTCTTACTCTTACCGCAGGGGCCGTTCTGCCCGGCCTGCTCCTGGTCTTTCCCCGGCGGCAGGAATAAAAAAGCCTCCTTTTCGGGATTGACGGGGGCTTCAAAATATGATAGACTTCTGAGTTGCAAAGCAGCTGTAGAGCAGCTCCGTTTAAGGCGAAATAATTTCATATGCTGCTGTGGCTCAGTTGGTAGAGCAGCTGATTCGTAATCAGCAGGTCGCCGGTTCAAGTCCGGCCAGCAGCTCCAAAAAAACACCCAGAAATCCCTTGATTTCTGGGTGCTTTTTTGTTATTGCCCTCTTATTCAAACACCGCCTGAGAGATGTCGATGCTCTGGCCGCTGCGGTTGTCAATGTCCGTGCCATTGTGGGCAAAGACGCTCTCATGGAAGCTGATGGCTATATCCACCGGCGTTCCCTCCCAGAGAATGGCGGTGCCGTTTTCCGTGAAGCGGTTGCCGTCAAACTGGGAGTGGCTCACACTGCTCTGGCTGGCGTTGAAGTGGAAGCCCACCTCATTGTCCGTAAACGTGCAATAGCGGAAATTCAGCCAGGAATAGCCGTGGGGCAGCACAGCGGTCTTCCAGCCGGTAAAGGTGCAGCCCGTCAGGTGGACCCGGGCGGCGGCGGTGATCCCCACATTCTCCCGGCCACTGCCCACAAAGTCAATGTCGCTGATCTCATTGATCCTGCCGTTGGCCCCGGTGGTGATACGCAGCGTGCCGGTGAAAACGGTCCGTTCTTCCCCCTCAGTGCTGCCCAGCAGGTTCACCGGCCGCTTGCTGATGGTGAGTTCCCCCCCATAGACCACCGCCGGAAGATGGATATTCACAACCGCAGAGGGGTCCACCGTTTCACCGATCTCGTCGATAAGGGCCTGCAGCTCCCCGGCGGTCTCCATGGCATAGTCCTCCGGGTAGTAATCCAGCGTCTTGATGAGGCGGACCTCCAAGGTCTGGTGCAGCCGGATCACATCCCCGTTTTTCATGGTGATGGTCCATGTGCCCTGGGCTTGGTTGTCCCGGCCCAGAAAGTCGATAAAGCTGACCATGGCCGCCTCCGGGCAGTAGCCGTGGGGCGCGGGGTCGGTGTAGGTGATGTAGCCGCCCTCGTCCTCCGNGGGACNAAANTGGGCGGTGACGCTCTCNACCTTACCGAGAAAGGTGTTGGCGGCATTGGCGTCATTTTCGGTGTAGTTGATAAACAGGCAGGTGGGAAAACGGTACTCCNCGTTTTCCTCGGCCTCCTGATAGAGCCTAGGGGCCGGGGTAAAGCGGGTATCGCTCCAGCCCAGCAGAAGCTGATAGCTGCCGTCCTTGTCCGTATAGGTCACTGTGGCCGTGCCGCCGTCGTCGTATGTTCTGGGCCGGGTGCAGAGATACCACCCCAGCAAAAGCCCGATTACCACCAGCAGGGGCAGCCCCACCCGCAGGGCCTTCCGCCATGGAAAAGGCACAGGGACCTTCGCCTGGGCCCGCCGGTTGACGCTTTGGGCGCAGTGGAGACAGAACGCGGCCTCCCTGGGCAGGGCGGCGCCGCAGTGGGGGCATTGTTTCTCCATCTCAAAGCTCCTCCATCAGCCGAAGCACGTTTTTATACCGCTTTTCCGGGTTCACATGGGTACACCTCTCCACCACCCGGCCCAGCTTGCCCTCCGCCTGCTTTTTGGAGGGGTGCTCCCCGGTGAGCATCACGTTGATGAGGATACCCAGGGAGTAAATATCAGTCCGCAGGTCGGACTGGGAAAGGCCATATTGCTCCGGGGCGGCGAAGCCCGTGGTCCCCAGGATCTGGGTGTCGGTATCATGGGTCTCCTTGTGGAGCCGGGCGGCGTCGAAGTCGATGAGGATGGCGTCCGAGCCCCGGAGGATCACGTTTTCCGGCTTGATGTCCCGGTGGACGGCGGCCAGGGAATGGAGCACCCACAGCCCCCCGCAGAGCTGCTTTACGATCCGCCGGGTCTCCTCCGGGGTAAAGAGAGAAGCCTGCAGAAGAAAGCCCAGGGTATCCCCCTGGATAAACTCCTCCAGCACCAGATTGTCCGTCTCCCCCACTGCCACCTCGTACACCGTGGGCAGGTTGGGGCAGGAGACCTCCAGCAGCTTTTGATAGACCTCCGGGTTCCCTGCGAACCGCCGGAGGATAAACTGCCGCCCGGTGGCCTTATGGCGGATGGAGCGCACACTGCCCCGGGGGCTTTCCTTCAGAAGGCGAACCTCTTCATATTCCTCCCGAAGCGTATTTGTCAACCATGTGTAAATAAGGATCACCCCAAAATTTGCGTTACTATGCAGCCAGCATATTGTTTTCCACATAAAAATCCTGTAAATTATTATAGAAGATTCCTTTTGAAAAGCAAAGTGGAGGTGAAGACGGTGAAGGAAAAAACCACCGACGATCTGAAGCGGGAGCTGATGAACGCCGCCGACATCGACACCTATATCAAGGAAAACCAGGCCCTTTTTGTGGATAAGACGGTCATCGAGCTGCTGGGAGAGCTGTACCAGCGCAAGTCCGTCCCCCAGGCGGCCCTTGCCAAGCAGGCAGGCATGAGCGAGGTCTATGTCCATCAGGTCTTTTCCGGCCGCCGCACCCCCAGCCGGGACCGGCTTTTGTGCCTGTGTATCGGGCTGGAGGCCACTTTGGAGGAGACCCAGCGGCTTTTGAAGCAGGCCATCTATGCCCAGCTCTATCCCGCCAACAAGCGGGACGCCATCATCCACGGCATTATCCACCGCACCAGCCTGTCCGCTATCAACGACAAGCTGTTTGCAGAGGGAGAGAAGACCCTATTTTAACGCAAGGAGGAACCTACCACGAAAAAACGTATCCTATCCACCCTTCTGGCCCTGACCCTGTGTCTGGGCCTGCTGCCCGCCGCCGCTTTGGCGGAGGAGGACTGCACACCCAACATCGTGATCGGCGGCGGCTCCCCTGGGGAGCGTCCCCCCNCGGACCCCTATAACGACCACATCGACGACCTGGCCGAGGCCGCTGAAAAGGGATATGCGCTCTCCTTCAGCGAAGGGGAGAACGGCTCTATTGACCTGGGCAGCGCCGAGTACGGCTACACCACTCCTCCGGCCAAGACCATCACCATGACCAACAAGGGAGACAAAAGCCTCTACCTCANCAGCACCGGGGTCTATGCCGTGGTTGTCACAATCGAGGGAGACGAGTACAAAAAGCAGAGCAACCTGAACTTCGATATACCCGTCTACGAGCTGGAGCCGGGCCACACCTACCACCTGAATATCGAGGCCCTGCCCAATATGGACGCCAAGACCCACCGGGCCTCCTTCAGCTTGGACTTCTCCTACACCTACCCGGCCAACCATTCCGCCCTGAAGGCCTGGGATCTGAGCTGCGATTTTGAAGTGACCTATACCATCACCTACGACGGGGACATGGGCGGCGATGTGCCCATCACCGTGAGCCAAGAATCTCTGGATTTCACGGCGGTGGAATGCGGCACCACCCAGGAGCAGACCTTCACCGTCACCAACACCTCCGACTGGGAGGTGGAGCTGCGGGGCTATGGGCTGGCCTCCTTTCTCCGCATCAACGGCCAAAAAACCCTGCCCACCACCACTTTGGCCCCCGGTGAGAGTATGACCCTTACCATTGNCGCTANCCCGGCGGAAACTTGGTCCTATTCTCACGACGAGGAATTGGAGCTGGAGTGGCTCTACAGGGTGGAGGGTGGCGGCAACCGGCAGAGCCACAATGGGAAGATCAAAATTCCCATCCATGTCCAGACCACCAAGGATGGCAAGATATCCGTGAGNCTGGGGCTGGAATCCCCTGCGGGTCCCTCCGGGTACCTTACCTCCATGGACGGCGCCACCACCTACTGGGGCAACGAGAGATTCGACATTCCTGTCGGGGAGAGCCTCAGCTTGAAGNCGGTGCCCTTTGACAAGGAGCACGGCTATGTGCTGGCAGTGGCTAAGNGCCGGGGGAACAGTGACGCCGACGGCTACGACTATATCGGGCATGACGACGTCATCACCTTTGAAAATGTGTCCGGGGACCAGCGGATCAAGGTGGCCATCGCCTCCGGCCAAAAGCCTCCCGCCGACTGGGCACGGGACGCCATTGGCCGGGCCTACACCTTGGGCCTGTTCCACCCCAATGGGATGCCCGGCTTCCACGGCGGCGGCGGGGTGGACACCGAACTGCCCGGCAGCAGTTTTGACGACCCCATCAGCCGGGCGGATTTCTGCAAACTGGCGGCACAGCTCTATGAAACGGCGGTGGACTACCACGAAAACCCATTCNCCNGGGCAAATGCTTCCTCCATCGAGCTGCCCACCTTCACCGATACCAGCAGCCGCGAGGTGCGGGAGATGGCCTACCTGGGGGTAGTCACCGGCGTGGGGGCAGAGACTTTTGACNCCGACGGTCAGCTGACAAGAGAGCAGGCCGCCGCCATCCTCTCCCGGCTGGCGGGGGTGCTGGGCATCGATCTGGACAAGGCTGCTCCCACCTTTGACGACAACGGCTCCATCGCCTCCTGGGCCAGCGAGGCCGTGGGAGAGATGCAGGCCGCCGGTATTATGAGCGGTTTGGNCAATAACCAGTTCGGCCCCCAGGGGCCCTATANCTGGGAGCAGTCCATCGTTACCCTCATGCGGCTTTACGATATGACGCTGTAACAAAGGAAGGAGAACACACCATGAAAAAACGTATCCTATCCACCCTTCTGGCCCTGACCCTGTGTCTNGGCCTGCTGCCCGCTTCCGCTCTGGCGGCGGGGAACCGCTATGGCCCGGNCGGCGACGGCTGGGGCTATGTTACCAGCGAGAAGGTCATCGACCTGGGAAAGATCTCCTATGACGGGACGGAAAAGGTCAAGTGCGGCAGTTTTGTCATCTCCATTGAGAACACCGGTTCCCAGGCCTTGACCTCCGAAGCCGGGGAGGGCATAGGCAACGGCCTTCGCTACTATCAGCCGGCCATCTCCATCCAGCCCGGAGACAGCGCCGATGTGACCANTCAGNACACCGTCCCCGAAGGTATGGACTATAAGGCATACGAGGATTTCTTCTATATTCTTTTTGACGATGCACCTGTGGAAAGTATGATCCAGTTCCTGCCCCAATTCACTCTGGTGGAAGCTAACTCCTCCTCTGGTTCCGGCAACTACGGCGACAATGTGTTTGTGGACGAGTGGGGCAACCACTATCAAGGCGTCCAGACCCAGCCCGGCGGCACCTCCTCCGGCAGCGGCGACGCCGGTACCCTCTCCCCCAGCGAGGCCAAAAGCCAGTATGGCATTTCCATCAGCCCCAGCCATGTGGACTTTGGCTCCTGCTTTGTGGGAGACAAGGTGGACCCCATCACCATCACCATTACCAACAACGGCAGCCACTCCGTGGACCTCGACTACCGGGGCGGGCTTAAATGCGATGACAAAGTGCTGCATGTCTACGACTACGGCAGTAAGGATCTGGTCCCCGGAGAGTCCAGAGACCTCNAGGTGCGCCTCGATACATGGGACGCGGCCTCCGGTACCGCCCATATGGAGGCCAGACTCCTGCTGGACGGCTACGCCTGGTCCGGCATGGTGGGCGGTGGCTTTGGTGTGGGCAAGTCCGGCACCTCCCTGAACATTTCGGACTTTCTCACCGTGGATTACGAGGTCAAGGATCTGTCCGATGTGAAGAAGGGGGACATCGACTGGACCATCAGCGCCGGCTCCATAGATTTCGGCGTCTCGGATGTTCCCTTTGAGGGCGCGGGCTTTCACAAAGCAGAGAAAGAGACCATCACCATCACCAACCAGGGCAGCCTTCCCTTCCGGCTGGAGGCGGAGGTGGACACCTCCGCCTGCGAGCGGAAGGACAAGGACAGGATCTTTAAGACTACTATCGGCTCTGACTACAGAATGGTGAAGGCTGGCGAATCCACCGAGGTGATCGTATGGGCGGACTCCGGAAGCTGGAGTCCCGGCGTGGTGGAGGGTGTGCTGAAGTTCACCGCCTACTATCCCGACTCCAGGGAGAAAAATACCATCACCGCCGACATCCCCCTGTCCATCAAATATCTCTATGACGGGGGTTATGTGATCGCAAATAGGAGCGACAATAGCTACGGCACCGTAAAGACCTCCGACGGTATCAGCCGGGACCCTTACAGCGGCAACAGCCGCTTCACGGCCAAGGAGGGCAGCAGCGTCACCTTTGTCATGACCCCCTACGACCCCGCCGCCTACCATGTCTCCGACATCAAGATCAACGGCAAGAGCGTGGGGACAAACGGCCTTGTGAACAACACCTACACCATCTCCAACATCCGGGACAACTATGAGTTTGAAGCAGTCTATGCGCCCGACGTC